>CAYVAP010000337.1:0-2375 GCA_964449365.1 uncultured Bacteroidia bacterium | reverse complement strand
ACCATTTTGCCAGGCATCACGCGCCATAGCCTCATCACCCTGCTGGAAGAGAAAGGCTACCGCGTCGAAAAACGCCCGCTCTCCATTTACGAGGTGCAGGCGGCCTACCGTGAGGGCCGCCTCGATGATGCCTTTGGGGCCGGGACCGCCGCTACGGTGAGCCCCATCGCCAAGATTGGCTTCGCGGGCACCGACATGGTCCTACCCCCGATGGAGCATCGCCCCATCAGCCGCTGGCTCAGAGATACCCTGGAACAGATCAAGACCGGCCAAATCGAAGACACCCACGGCTGGATCGTCAAAGTGCTTTGATGGGGGTAGCATGCAGAATTCCGTGTGCTGCTCATCAGGGTGCCCCCCTTCTAGACATTCGTTTTGAGGTTGAAAGTAAAGATAGCCGCTGGGGCGGCCACTGAGTGAGCCAAGAGGAAAGAGGAACGGAAGGTAAAATGCTGTACCTGAGCACCTTATTCCCCTATACCCCCTGACCGTTCATATAGGTGAGCTCGATCTCTCCGCCTTGATACACCGCTGGGACTGATGTTACCGGGATCGTTGATCTGGGTGAGTCAGCCCTGGCGGCTTCTGTCAGATTCATGCTTCCAGCAAATCGCTGTACGATTGCTCCAGTAGGTCTTGGGCTGGAATCTCGAACAAGGCCAGATAGCCTTCGCATTGTTCGCGCAGGTAAGCCTCGCCCAAATCGCCTGAGAGGTCGATGGCCTCGATCTCCACGAACGTACCCAGCCCCACCACGGTGTCGAGGTGAAATTTGACATTGTCGATGAAATAGATCTCTCGCGACTTGCGCACCTCGCGCCAGATGCCATAGGCCGCTACCAGAGCCTCGTACAGGTCTTCGACTCGGCCTTCGGGATGGTAGAGGTGGACCTGAGAGGCTTTGGGGCCTGCTAGATCTGGCCGCTGATAAAAAATCAAGCTGCGCTCGATGTTGCCTTGCCGCAGTTTGAGGCGACCATTGGCACAGTGAAAGTAGGTGTCGAGTTGCGTGTCGGTGCCTTGGCAGTCTGCTTCGCGCGCCAGCAGGCGTTGGCGGATCTCATCCAGACGGGTGGAGCGGGCTTTGATTTCAACGTTGAGATGGGGCATAGGAGAATGGGAAATGAGGGATTCGAGAATAGAGAGTCTTGATGGGATGCTTACTCAGCAGTTGCTTTTTCGCCCGACTTAGCGTTACTTATCGCCCATGACTACTCCTGTCCTTCCGGCCATTCCGGTGGCCGACCTCCACTGCGACTTGCTATCTTACCTCGTTCGGGTCAAAGGGGCCAATCTACGCACCCTCGATGACATAGGTGCCTCTTTGCCTCATTTGGAGGCTGGAAATGTGGAGCTGCAAACCTTGGCCATTTTCACCACCACGGAGTCGGGTTGTTCCAAATGGGGAGACAAGCAGGTGGACCGCTTCGTGAAACTAGGGCTGGAACCCGAGTTTCACCCCATTCGCAAGCCCCACGAGCTCAAGCAAGCCGTGGCCGATCACATGATCGGTATTGTGGCGGCAATCGAGAATGCCTCTGGCTTCTGCGAAGAAGATGAGCCGCTGGACTACGGCCTGGATCGGCTGCAAGATTGGATTCACCGCGTCGGGCGCATCTTCTACATCAGCCTCACCCACCACGGCGAAATTCGCTTTGGCGGAGGTAATTTCAGCGACAATGTCGGCCTCAAAGCCGATGGTCAGGCCCTGCTCGAGTGGCTCGACGACCGCCACATTTGCATCGACCTGGCTCACGCCTCCGATCAGCTCGCCATCGATATCCTCGAATACCTCGATCGCTACAGCCTGCACGTACCAGTGATCGCCAGCCACTCCAATTTTCGAGCGGTATGGCAGCACGTACGCAACCTGCCCGACGAATTGGCGCAGGAGATCCTACATCGGGGCGGACTGATCGGGCTCAACCTGGTGCGCGCCTACGTGGACGATGATAAGCCCGACCGCTTTTTCGAGCATTTGCGGCATGGATGGGAAACCCTCTCCTCTCCGCAACAGATCGTGTTCGGGGCCGATTTCTTCTACCCCAAAGATTTTCCTGATCCCTCTCGTGAGCCGCTCTTTTTTCCTGAACACGCCAACGCCAGCCAGTATCCGGCTCTATTGCACCAAATCGCCGAGCACGGTTTCTCCGAGGCCGACCTCAAGGCCCTCGCCCACGGCAACGTGGTGAAGTTTCTGGAGCAGATCTGGGAAGGGAAGTAAATCCTGCTCGATGCCGCTTACTCCGTACATCGCCGTGTCCAGGGGTGTGGTTTGACCTCTCGCGTTATTTATACTACGTAGCGTAAGGATTGTAGGGCATTCTACTGGACATGAGCTTTTGGCGCGCTCGTTTTTTGACAAGATGGACAAG
>CAYVAP010000336.1:1753-5841 GCA_964449365.1 uncultured Bacteroidia bacterium | reverse complement strand
TCACCTACGCCAGCTAATACCGAGAGGCCGTCGTGGGCCAGGGCAATGTTGTTGATCAGCTCCTGAATCAGTACGGTCTTGCCGACCCCAGCCCTACCGAACAGGCCGATCTTGCCACCCTTACGGTAGGGGGCGAGCAGGTCAATCACCTTGATACCAGTGTAGAGGATTTCCGGTTCTACGGAAAGATCTTCGAAGCGAGGAGAATCACTATGGATAGAATAGCGCTCGTCGCTCTTTGGCTCTTCCAGCCCGTCGATGGAATTGCCCGTCACGTTGAAGAGGCGACCGCGAATGCCATCGCCTACGGGTACACTGATGGTGTTGCCGGTATCGATCACGGGTATGCCGCGCTCGATGCCGTCGGTGGCGTCCATAGCAATGGCGCGTACGCGGTTTTCTCCGAGGTGCTGCTGTACTTCGAGGATGAGATCTTCCTTACCGGGGCGCTCGATCTTGAGCGCGTTGAGGATGCGAGGGAGGACGACCCCCTCGCCACTGAATTCAGCGTCGATGACCGGTCCGATCACTTGAGTAACTTTACCTATATGGGCCTGTGAATTTGCCATTTGTATCAGTTATGAAAACTTGCAGGTGTGTCCTTATCGCCTGCAAGTTAAATGCCTAGGTTCTAAGAAACAAACCACACGCATGGGAATATGCAGATACGTGAATAGGTTGGCCTCAGCATGCTCAGGGTAAGATTTTACGAAAGAATTCTGCGCCAATGCCTTGGCGTTCCAGCCAACAGGCAGCTCATTCACTGGGCGTAAAAAAAGTCCTCCGTGAGGAGGGAAAAAGTGAAAGAAACACATTAACCTGGTGAATCCATCTCCTTCTGCTCTAGTTAGATCAATCTCGCTCAAAATGATACGACTGTTGTTCTTTTTTTGGCTCCTTTTCGGTGGTTTTTGGGAAAGTGTTCGTTTGTCAGCTCAACCCAGCGATAGCGTGGGCATCATCGAGGTATCACCGGCGTCTGCTGCTGAGCAGCAGGAGCATCACTCCGAGCACGACTCCTCTCCTGAGTACCTATTTTATCAGCGGCAGGAGTTGCGGCTCATTAATTTCAACCGCCAGGAAAATGCCCCCCTCAACCAGGCTTACTGCAAGATCGACTCGCTGCAAGCCCCTCAGCCCGGCCTAGTTCAGCATTTGGTACACGGGCTACTTTTACGTCGGATTCACGCCCTCGATCCCTCGGCTCATCGGCAGGAGTATCGATATTGGGATTTGCTGGAGGATATGGCCTATTTGGAAGGGCTGGTACTCGATAGCCTGCCTCCGTCCTCTCACGAGACCCTGGCTCGCGAGACCCTGGCCTGGGACAAGCTCGGGCACATGATGCTGCTGACGCGCAAGCGCGGCTTCGATCGTCGACGTGCCATGGAGTTTGACCAGCCTACCTGGCTGCATCTGATTTGGTACGATCCGCAGACCAAGCAGCGTGTTTCCCTGGCGGTATTCGATCTACAAGACATTCAGCCCTGGCTAGAACAGCTCTACTGTCCCTGGCTCAGTGCCCAAGGCAGACCTACGGGCACCAATGCCGTGCGTTGGTTGCATGCCCACATGCCTCACTACCCGCAGGTCAGCCTCGACGCAGGGCAGCTTACCACTTTGCCGGTCGATCGCCGCTCTCTAGACCAGTGGCCCGATTTTTATCCGGCTCAGTACTGAAGATCAAAGCCCTGGTGGATTTAGCTCGAAATTCGTGATCAGAAATTCGTAGTCCACCCTACTGGGCGTGAGCCTTTGGCGCGCTCGTTTCTGGGCAGGATAGACAGGATTAATAAGGTGGCTTTCTGGTACTTATGATCCTGTGGATCCTGAAACCCTGTCTAAATGGATCAATGATGTCTATTAATGTGTGGTCAACTACTTAATTCTAAAAGCATTAGCCTATCCGATAACTAAAGTTGTCTGAGTCAGTTTTCTGAGTTTGTTTTGCAGTCCAGTCAACTATTTCTTTGATAAAGAGGCTCTCTTCAACGAGCAAATGGAGCTAAGCGCTTGTTAGCCAGCTTTTCGCTTTTATTCTCCACCCATCAGTACGCCTGGGATGCATTGATCAACATCCAAATCATCACCCATCGTGATACAAATCCGAATCAACGAACGAGTCTACCTAAAAGATCCAGAGAGTTCTGAGTTAGGGCGTAAAATCGTGGCGCAAGGGATCGCCTTGATCGATCAGATGGGATTTGAGCAATTCACTTTCAAGAAACTGGCCAAGCATATTTCCTCCACGGAAGCCTCGGTCTACCGCTACTTTGAAAACAAACACAAGCTGCTGATTTATCTGGTCTCCTGGTACTGGAACTGGCTGGAGTACCAATTGATGTTTTCCACCAACAACATCGAGTCGGCCCACGCTCGGCTAGAGATTGCCCTGCGGGTGATTTCGCAGCCCCACCTCTTGGGCAGCAACTTTGTCCATATCGACAAGGAGGCCCTGCATCGCATCGTGGTGGCCGAGTCGCCCAAGGCCTATTTGAGCAAAGAGGTCGACGATGACAATAAAGAGGGCTACTTTCTGGCTTACAAACGCCTCTGTGAGCGTATCGCGGACATTGCGCGCGAGATCAACCCCGACTACCACTATCCCACCGCGCTGATCTCTACCATAATAGAAAGCGCTCACAACCAGATTTTCTTTGCCGCTCACCTGCCTCGGCTCACCGAGCTCACCAAGGACAACTACGACGAGCTGACCCATTTTCTCATTGACCTGGCCAAGCGGGTCCTGTATTGCCCCGAGCCAGCCCTCAAAGGAAAAATCACAGAATAGATGGGCCCGCTATCGGCAGCACGTGCCGTTCATGTAGATGCGGCCCATTGGCTGCTAGCGCAGCAACTGAGAGGGAACATACGAAGGGCGTAGGCGCTCTGCCCTTATTTCCCCTACGACCCAGACTACTGGACATCATCCACTCAAACAGAATTCCAAGATTCACAGGATCACAAGCACCTGAAAGCTATCTTGTTAATCTTGTCCATCTTGTCCAAAAACGAGCGCGCCCAAAGCTCATGTTCAGTAGAATGCCTACGACCCCCATTTCCCCCGATGCCCCCCTCATGCAGATGAGACCACGCGTATCGGCTCCCACCACGTTGGCTCCCTGCATGGCGGCCATGAGCTTACAGGCAAGATCCCCCTCCGTATTCAGAAAGCGGGCCTCCATCGAGTCCAGGATCTCTGGCCCAAGCAAGATATTACCCTGAATGGCGTAATTGGGGCCCACGCGTTGGCCTTTGTAGTCGTCGGTAGAGGTGCCGATGTGCACGGCCGCCTGAGGGAAGCCATCGATCAGCGCCGCAATGCCATATTGACGAATTTCGGGTTGATTTTCAACGTCATTGGCCACTAGCCATTGGATGATCTGCTCTGGCGTCTCGCCCAGGTTCATGCGAGCGATGGCGCTGTTTTGGTTAGCAGGCAGATAAAAAGCCTGGGTGTTGATGGCCCCCACGCCAGGAATCAGTTCACCCAGAAAATCAGTGCTAAAAAACGGGAAGGTAAATAAGTTTACACCAGAAGCGCCCGCACTGCCGACTTCGCCGGTTACAGAATCGACAGCCACGATGGAAAAGGTATCTTGGGCCTGAGCCGACCGGATCACAGCTAGGATGCACAGCCAAATAAGTAGCGTTTTTTTCATGAATACAGAGTAATGGAAAGTTTTCGGTCAAGGTGGCAGCTTTTTGCCTGATCGCTAAGGCAACATCAGATCGATGAAGAAGAAATTTGTGTGAGAGCGAAACTACGGAAAGTTTGGTGAATGGGATCGTGCGGGGGTAGGTCGACTTTCCTCGAGAATGAGAACCTCCTCAGGGTGAGAAAATCCCCCCGCCTACCTATTCCATATCACCTGGCCTGGCCAGGCTTAGGAGCCATCTTTGAAACTCGATAGCAAACACGTTTCACCCGCTAGAGAAATTCGGAATTCGAGAGTCGAAATTCGTCATGGATCACCCCGATCACTCACCTCCGCACTCTTTACTGATCCCTATTCTTTACTGATCATTGATCACTGTTCCCTGATCCCTATTCATTGATCCCTGCTCTTTACTGATCATTGATCCCT
>CAYVAP010000336.1:0-1653 GCA_964449365.1 uncultured Bacteroidia bacterium | reverse complement strand
TGATCCCTGCTCTTTACTGATCATTGATCCCTGTTCCCTGATCCCTGCTCTTTACTGATCATTGATCCCTGTTCATTGATCCCTGCTCTTTACTGATCATTGATCCCTGTTCATTGATCCCTGCTCTTTACTGATCATCTGCTCAGCGAGGAGGAGCTGCTGCGTCAGCACATCCTCAACCTGAGGCGCAGTTGTTTTCGATGTCGATTTGATCGACAATGCCGATGGCTCGCTTTTGCTTGAGCCTTTTCCCCCTTTTGTGTATATTGGCCAAATAGGTTAGTTTTGCTAAAAAATAGCTAATTGCAAAGTGTTGGCATGGCCGAGCAGGATGAGCGACGACTACACGATCGCTTTCTGGCGGGAGACATCCCCTCCGAGGCCTTTGTGGCGCAGCGATCACCGCGCCGCCAACTTTGAACCTTCAACGTCGAACTCCGAATTACCCCATGGATCCCCAAGCCATCGACCATAGTCCCAACGACTCCTCCACCCCCATCTCGGGCATGTACGAGACCTATTTTCTCGACTATGCCTCTTATGTGATTTTGGAGCGAGCCGTACCCTTGCTGCAAGACGGCCTCAAGCCGGTGCAGCGCCGCATTTTGCATGCCCTCAAGGAGATGGACGATGGGCGCTTTCACAAAGTGGCCAACGTCATCGGGCAGACCATGCAGTACCATCCCCACGGCGATGCTGCGATTGGCGATGCCTTGGTGGGCTTGGGCCAAAAGGATCTCATGATCGACTGCCAGGGCAACTGGGGCGACGTGCGCACCGGCGACTCGGCCGCAGCCTCTCGATACATCGAGGCGCGGCTCTCTAAGTTTGCCCTCGAAGTGGCCTACAACGCCAAGATCACCGAGTCACAATTGGCCTACGACGGGCGCAAGTCCGAGCCGATTGCCCTGCCCATGAAATTTCCGCTGGTGCTGGCCCAGGGAGTAGAAGGCATTGCGGTGGGCCTCTCCACCAAGATCATGCCTCACAACTTCATCGAGCTGTGCAAGGCCTCTATCGACGTACTCAAGGGCAAAAAGACCCAACTGATTCCGGACTTTCCCACGGGCGGCATGATCGACGCCAGCCAGTACAACGGCGGCAAGCGCGGCGGCAAACTTCGGGTGCGTGCCCACATCGAGACGGTGGATAAGACTACCCTGCGCATCAAGGATTTACCTTACGGCGTGACCACCGGCAGCCTGATGGACTCCATCGTCAAAGCCAATGACAAGGGCAAGCTCAAGGTCAAAAAGGTCACTGATAATACCGCCGCCGAGGTAGAAATTCAGGTGGATTTGCCGCCCGGCACCTCCCCCGACCTGACCATCGATGCGCTCTACGCCTTCACCGACTGCGAGGTCTCCATTTCGCCCAACGCCTGCGTGATCATCGACGAGACGCCGGTGTTCCTCACGGTGGATGAGATCTTACAGCTCTCGACCGAGCACAGCAAAGACCTGCTACGCAAGGAGCTGGAGGTGAGGCTGGCCGAGCTGCGCGAGAAGCTGCTCTTTGCCTCGCTGGAAAAAATCTTCATCGAGGAGCGCATCTACCGCGACATCGAGGAGTGCGAAACCTGGGAGGCCGTGCTCGAAACCATAGACGCGGGGCTGGAGCCCTTCAAGCCGCAGTTTTACCGCGAAATCACCC
>CAYVAP010000335.1:0-5849 GCA_964449365.1 uncultured Bacteroidia bacterium | reverse complement strand
CCTCCAAATCTGGACCTACAAGTATGGCCCGGAAGGGTCGCGCTTCGAGGGGCTCAAGGGCCACAAAGAGAAGCACGTAAACCTCGGCCCTCGCGTGATGATGGATCAAGAGCGCTGCATCGACTGTACCCGATGTACGCGCTTTACTTCGGAGATTTCGGGCTCGCATCAGCTCACCATCGTGGGCCGTGGCGAAAAAAACTATCCCGCCACCCCGCCTGGCACTACCTTCAACGATCCCTACTCGATGAATACCATCGACATCTGTCCGGTAGGGGCCCTCACCAGCAAAGCGCATCGCTTCAAGGCTCGGGTCTGGGAAATGGCCCACGCGCCGGCCATCGACATGAACGATGCCACCGGTACCAACGTCTGGGTATGGCTGCGTGACAACAAGGTACTGCGCCTTACGCCCCGCGCCAACCTCAAGATCAATGACTACTGGATGGCCGATGCCCACCGCCTCAACGTGGCCTATTACAACGAAAACCGCGTTTCGGGGATCAAGCTGCGCGGCGATTTGCCTATCAACTTCGAAGACGGCCTAAAAAAAGCCGCCGATCTGATCAAAGGACAAGGCAAAGACATCTTCTTCCTCGGCTCGGCCTACGAGTCGCTGGAGAGCAACTACGCCCTGCGCCAGATGGCGCGCAACCTCGGTGTGGATACCATCTACTACGTGCCTCACGTGGAGGAGGGCTTTGGCGACGGCTGGCTTATCGCCGACGATCGCACCCCCAACGCTGCGGCCTGCGAGCTGCTGGGCTTCCAAGCCATCAGCGTCCATGACTTGCGCGAAAACCTGCGCACCAACCAGATCAGCTTCCTCTACAGCCTGGAAAACAAGCACTTTTTCACCCAAGTGGAGGCCAGCGAGTTGCGGGGTACAACCGTGATCGCCCACGCTACGCATTACCAGCCTGTGTACGAGTACATCGACCTGCTGCTGCCTGCCGCTATCGACATCGAGGGCGAAGGGACCTACCTCAACGCCAAAGGGATAGCCCAAGTCTCGACCATGGCCAAGCAGATCAAGCAGATGACGCCTGAGCAGTGGATGCAACTGCCCAAGTCGCGCCTCGACAAGGGGGCCGTGGCGGTAGATCGTTGGCGCAATCTGGACAATATCTTCGATGTGCTGCCCTCGTGGCTGCTGATCAGCAAGGTTGCCGACCAACTCGGGCAGGAGATGGACTACGCCCATCACCGCGACATCTTCACCCAGATTCAGCCGCAGTTCGAAGCATTGAAGGGTATCAAGATAAGCTACAGGCCGCCCAAGTCGGCTTTCAAAAGCTCGCAGTTGGACTTTGCGCCGGTGTGGGGAGCAAGGTGATGGGATTACTCGATTCGAAATTCGAAACTGAGCTCTTCGAATGGCGAATTACCAATCTTGAATTTCGCATGTGAAACGCTAATGCCTTTGGAATGAAGTGGTTGGCCATTCGAAATTCGCATAAAACATTGACCGGAAGCACTTTCCATTACGAATTCCTGATTACGAATTTCGAATGCGAAGCACTAGTTGCGTCCTAGCCGGAGCGACCGGCCTCACCGGGCAGCATCTTTGACCCTTATTGGCTGAGTCGCCTGCTTATGATCGGGTGCATCTATTGCTGCGCCGCCCTCTGGATCTCGGCCACCCCAAGGTGGTGGAGCACGTGATTGACTTTGCCCAACTCAAGCAGTGGCAAGCCCCTGATAAGGTGCGCCATGTCTACAGCACTTTGGGCACGACGCAAAAAAGCGCTGGCTCGAAACAGGCTTTCTATGCCGTAGACCATGACCTGATTGTGGGATTGGGTGCTTGGGCCCAGCAAGTAGGGGCCGAGGCCTATACCTTCATTTCCTCCTCGGGTGCCAATCCGCGCTCAGGCTCTTATTATCTGCGAGTCAAAGGCGAAACGGAGCGCGACCTGGCGGCGCTAAATCTGCCCCATTGCCTGGCCATTCGTCCGGCTCTGCTCACCGGACCACGCCAAGAATACCGACCAACAGAGCTTTGGGGTGAGCGCATCCTCAAATTTTTGGAGCCAATCATGCTCGGGACTCTGCGGCGCTACCGCCCGATCCATGTAGGTACCGTGGCCAAGGCCATGCTGGCGCTAAGCCAGGACGCATCCCGGAGAGGCTTCCAGGCCATCGAATCAGAGACCCTCGCGGCCTACGCCTGAAGGACGGATGATGCGACTTTTTTGACGACTCCCGTTCCCTACCTTGTCATTTCGGCGAATTCGCTGTATTTTTCCACTTAGACACTGTTTTTGGGGGGGCAGCCATGGCAACGCCCTTGGTTCAGATTGGCTACTATCTTTAGAATTAAGTAATTGACCATTCGAAATTCGTATAAGATCTTGATCAGCAGTACTTTCAATTGCAAATGACGGATCACGAATGAAGAATCTCGAATGCGAAGCACTAGTACTTCGTCGACGGACGGCTTCACGAGCTGCAACCGCCGAGTCTTTAGCTTTTGGCCAGCATTGGCAAGCCTGATTGTTCCCACGCGGTGATCAAACGTCAAAGCTCGTCCCCGCTTTGCGTTTCATCTGCCTAACCTGTTAAGCCTCTATGCCGCTCATCCGCGTTCTGTGCCTGATCATGACCATTTGCCTGGCTCTGGTCCAGCCGCTACTTGCACAGCCCTGGGTCGATAGTACCCTGGCTCGCATGACCTTGTCCCAAAAGGTGGGGCAACTGATGATGCTGCCAGCCTACTCCAACCGGGACGAAGCAGACTACCGCTACCTAGAATCGCTGGTAACCAAGCACGAACTCGGGGGCTTGATTTTCATGCAGGGCGACCCTGCCACGCAGACCCAATTGGTCAACCGCTATCAACGTGCGGCCAAGATCCCGCTGCTGATCGCACAAGATGCCGAGTGGGGGCTCGACATGCGCCTCGACGATTCGCCGCGCTATCCCAAAAATATGACACTCGGGGCTATCGCTAACGATTCGATGCTCTACTTCATGGGTCGCAGCCTGGCCCAAGACTTGCGACGCGTGGGCGTGACCATGAATTTTGCCCCCGTGGTGGACGTCAACAACAACCCTCGCAATCCGGTGATCAACGTCCGGTCATTTGGCGAAAACAAATTCAATGTGGCTCGCAAAGGGATGATGCTGACCCGGGGGATGCAAGACCACGGCGTATTGGCCTGCGCCAAGCATTTTCCGGGCCATGGCGACACCGACGTCGACTCGCATAAAGATCTGCCCATCATCGGGCACAGTGCTGAGCGCATCGATACCCTGGAGCTGTATCCTTTTTCCAAACTGATCGACGGCGGAGTGAGTTCGGCCATGGTCGCGCACCTCTACATTCCGGCTTTGGACCCAACCCCCAATCAGGCCACTACGCTATCGCCCACGGTAGTGCAGGGTCTACTGCGCGAAAAGATGAACTTCGAAGGGCTGATCATCACCGATGCCCTCAATATGCAAGGGGTGGCGAAGTACTACTCCGACGGGGAGGCGGCTTACCGGGCCTTTTTGGCCGGCAATGATATCCTGCTTTTTCCCGACAATATTCCCCGCGCCAAGCAACTGATCATGGAGGCGGTAGCAGCGGGCAGCATCGAGCTAGCTGACCTCGACGCGGGAGTGCGGCGGATGTTGCGAGCCAAGCATCAGTTGGGCCTACATCGGTGGTCGTCGCTGTCGCTGCTCGGCATCCACGAGGATCTACACGACCCCGAAGGCGAGGCGCTGATCAAGCGGCTCTATGAAGCCTCTTCCACCCTGGCCCAAAATCGCGATCGCCTTGTTCCGCTGGACAAACTCGATCAGCGGCGCATCGCCTACGTGCAGATCGGGGGTGGCAGTGGCAACTCTTTCGACCGTACCATCAAGAAGTATACCCAGGTCGACAACTACTACCTGCGGCCCAACTTCACCGCCGGGGAGAAAAAGCAGATGCTAGAGAAGCTCAAGCCTTACGATACCATCATCATCGGGGTTTTTGGCATGAAAAAGCTGGCCAAAGAGCGTTTTGGCATCAGTAGGATGACTGAGCAATTCAGTGCGGAGCTGGAAACAGCGGGACATCAGACCATTCTCACCCTCTTTGGTAGCCCCTATGCGCTGAGCTACTTCGGCCAGGAAGACGCCATCTTGGTGGCCTACGAGCAGGTGCCTTATGCCCAGGTGGCGGCAGCGCAGGCGCTCTTTGGGGGGCAGCCCATAACGGGCACCCTGCCGGTGACGGCTTCGGAGCAATTTCCTGAGGGGAGCGGCGAACTCATTCGTGAGGCCATCCGTTTTGGCTTTGCCCTCCCCGAAGAGCAAGGCATGAATCGCTACGTGCTCAACCGCATCGACTCGCTGGCCAACCATTACATTGCTCGGGAGGCTATGCCTGGCTGTGAGGTGCTGCTGATGCGTGGGCATCAGATCGTGTATGCGCGGGGCTTTGGTCGCACCGAGTACGAACATGGCACCCCTATCGACACCTACTATCACACCTATGACCTGGCTTCGATGACTAAGGTGGCGGCGACGACCATATGCGCGATGTATTTGGTGGAGCGGGGGAAGTTGGACCTGGACAAGCCTATTTTCAAATATCTGCCTGAGTTGAAAGGCACCAAGCTGGCTTATCTCACCTCACGCAGGCTGCTGTTGCACAACGCGGGCTTGCCCGGTTGGCTAGCGGTGCATCATGAGACCTACACCGACTTTAGCCGGGGATTGCTCAACCAGCGCTACTATAGCACGGTACCGAGCCGCGAGGCCAATCAGGTAGAGCTTGCGCCTTCGCTCTATGGCACCGAGGCCCTAAGTAACTTGCTGGAGACCCGGCTGAAGCAAACCAAGGTCAAGCCGAGCCAGCGGGTGAGGTACAGCGACGTGGGCATGGCCCTGATGGGGCGGGTGGTGGAAGCTGTATCGGGCTACACGCTCGATCAACTGGCGGCGGGGTTATTTTATCGGCCCCTGGGTATGAATCGTACCACCTTCAATCCCTACCGCCATGGCATGACCTACGCCTGTCCGCCTACCGAGAAGGACGACCGCTGGCGCAAAACCAAGGTCAAGGGCTACGTCCATGACCCCTGCGCCGCAGTGATGGGCGGAGTTGCTGGGCACGCCGGGCTCTTCTCCAACGTCTACGACCTGGCTAAGCTCTCTCTGCTGCTGAAAAATGGAGGCCATTATGGCTATCGACGCTACTTCTCTGAAGAGACCGTCAAGGACTTCACCCGCCGCCAACTGCGCTATGGTCGCCGAGGTCTGGGCTGGGACAAGCCCGAGCCAGGCCGCGACAACCGCAACCCCGTTTCCGACTACGCCTCCAATCAGACCTTTGGCCACACGGGCTTTACCGGCACCTGCCTCTGGATCGACCCCACCTACGAGCTGACCTTTATCTTCCTCTCCAATCGCACCTACCCCAACGTCGGCAACCGCTTGCTGCAACACGCCCACGTGCGCGAAAAAATGATGGACGCTGCCTATGAGGCGATTTTCGCGTACCGAGGCAAAGGGCTGAAAAAAGATAGTCCTTAAAAAATTGGGGATTCGTGATTCGTGATTCGAAGTGCGCGATTCGTAATGGGGATGGGATAAGATGTGAGGCCGGTTGGCCGTTGGCGTGGCCACTGAGTGAACCAATATGAGGGGCGCTAACCAGCCTACCTTATCTTCCTTGCACCCCTGGCCGTTCATGTAGGTGAGAGTTCGAGAGATTGAGAGTTCGAGACTAGGAGATTGGTACGTCTCAAAGTCCCAAAGTCTCAGGATCTCACTGTCTCACTGTCTCACCATCCACCATCTCAAAACCCCAAAACCCCAAAACCTCACCCTCTCACTATCCCTCTTTGATCTAGAACGAGATCTCTAGCCGA
>CAYVAP010000334.1:0-5872 GCA_964449365.1 uncultured Bacteroidia bacterium | reverse complement strand
AACCCCAAAACCCCAAAACCCCAAAACCCCAAAACCCCAAAACCCCAAAACCCCATGACCACCATCAGCATTGCTCAACTCAAAGGAGGAGAAGGCAAAACCACCACGACCGGTGCGCTAGGCGCGGCGCTAGCGCGGCAGGGGCCGCGTGTACTGCTTATCGATGCGGATCCACAGACCAACCTGACCCATGGTTTGGGCTTTGCCGATCCGCAGGGAGCCACGCTCTACGAAGCCATGCACGGGCAGGTGAGCCTGGCGGATATTCGCCAAAGTAGCGGGCGCGGCTACGACCTCATTCCAGCGTCGCTGAGCCTCTCGGGCGCTGAAGTGGAGCTGAGTACCAGGATTGGGCGCGAACGCCTCCTGGACGGCCTGCTACGCCCTATCAGGGACCAGTACGATTTCATCCTGATCGATTGCCCGCCGAGCATCGGCCTGATGACCGTCAACGCGCTTGCCACGAGCGACTACGTGCTGGTACCTATGCAGACCGAGCGGCACTCGCTCAAGGGTTTGCAGGAGGTAAGCCGGGTGATCGGTCTCATTCAAGAGAATGAAATCAATCCCGGACTCGAGTTGCTAGGCATCATGCTCAACAAGTATGACAAGCGGAAAATCCTGCATCGCAACATCTACGACACGATTCAGGCTGAGTTTCCCGGCAAAATGTTCGAGACCACCATCCGGATCAACATCTCCCTGGCCGAAGCTCAGATCATGGGGAAAGATATCTACGCCTATGACGAGGCTTCTAACGGGGCTCAGGACTACGATCTCCTCATGAGCGAGGTGCTTGCCCGTCTTGGCCAAGAAGTCGCCTCAGAGCGCCCCTAACTAGCTTGCTGTACCAATAACACGCATTGAACACACTGAACACATTTGGCACTTTGCAGCATTCTCCCCTATTCGGCTTCCAAACTATGCGCAACTTGTCCGCAAAGCGCTTTTCGTTGCTGCGTAAGGCGAGCAGCCCGGGGCACTCAGGACACAAGGCCCAATTTGAGTACGTTGAGGCAACTGTTTGCTTACCGTACGTCCAGTACGTTCAGGGTTTGTAATACGCCCTTTGTGCGCTTACTACTCAATGTGTTCAAAACTTGCATTGCATTATATGCACAGCATGAACAAAATGATTTCAAAACATTCTTCTAAACCATAGGGCTCATGTTGCTTAAGGTGCACTTATCACCCACTGTGCTTAGTGTGTTATTGACCATCACTGTGTTTATAGCGTACAATGGTTTTTTTGATTTTTTGGTAAGCATTGAGCCAAGCGTACGCATAGAAATCAGTGAGTTATTTGCAAACGTTGTTTGTGATGAGCGGTACGTACCCTTGTGTTCATTTGGCTACAAACTATTCAGTAGGCCCATTGATTTCAGTGAAAGCATGGGGTGTCATGAGCTCTATGGATCTTGTGATTGTAATGAGTTGTAAAAACCAACCACGTTAATTAAGTCCAAAAAAATCACTGAGTTTTTTGTACACATCAAAATTTATGTGCTAATTGAATTTGACGAGCACAATGACGAACTTGTGCAACTTTGGTGTATTGAAACTAATTATTTCAATGTGTGTCATTTACTCAAAGAAAAGCTTGTGTGCTTTACAGGCTAAGCATAACTCATGATCGAACTGACTTCGCCATGGGCGGCAGTTGATTTCATTTGTATCACCCCAACCACTGACGATATGTCCAAAGCCAAAAAAGACTTCCGCAGCCAAGCCCAGGGATTGGGCGGCCTCAACTCTGTTCTGGCCAACACCTCGCGCGCGCCACAGCCAGAAGCTTTGCCCGAAGATCCCGAGACTCTGCCCGAACCCGAGGTAGGGGAGGAGGTGCCCGCCAAAGAAGGCAAAGTGATTAAGGCGCGTCGCCCCAAGGGCAAGGTCAGGGGCGATAAGTTTTACCGTGAGGTAGAAAAGCCCAAGTACATTCAGGAGGAGGAAGAAAACCGCCCAAAAAGTGAGCGGGGATGTAAAGAGGGCGAGACGCGTAAGACCTTTATCATCACCAAAGAGACTTCGGAAAAACTCCAGGACATTGCCTATTGGGAACCGGGTAAGCTCAAAGACCACGTCAATGCCGCCCTAGCGGAGTACGCGAAGAAAAAGTGGACCAAGGCTCGGCCTAAGGGAAGCTGAGGGCGACACCTTATATATAAGTTCCTCTTTTTTGATATGCTTTGGTGAGTTTTCTCCATTGGCTACACCTTATATATAAGGTAGGTTCAACGGCCCCTAGCATGATATGCCGAGCGCTATCTCTCGGCCTTCTAACCAAGTACGCATCACGGCCTGGAAAACTGTGGTGCAAGGCGCATTTATCCTCCCGTTGACCTGTTGCCACTACACGCGTGGATGAGTGATCAAAGACAGAATGACAGATCGAGGTATGCGCAAATAGAATGTAGATTATTTGCGCATACTTTTATCGCTACCCCATCGCCTTAGCCAGCCTCTCAGACGCATCATTGGCCACAGTTTTTTGGCAACATCAATGGTATGAATAAAAAATAATCAAAAGTAGAAAATTTCAAGGTTGACAACCTGATAGTTGGAGTGAGAACATTTATGCCAAATTGAGCTAATGATTGGTGGTGTTTGATCAGGCTCAGTGCTTCAGATTGGCTTTTATCTCCCTTTTCGTCCGAATGCTTACATACTTACCACAACCTGTGGTTGATCTTACCTGCTAGTCTTGCTTGCCTGCTTGCCTCGAGAATCTTCGCATCCACCTGGGAAAACTGGCTAGGTAAAAATATTCGATTGTCGAATATGTTTACAGTGTTTGACCATGTTTTCGTATATCATGGGTAATTGATGTAGCCTTGTGCAAAGATAGCATGGAGGCAGAATTAGACTATAAATTTCTGATTTTCAATCTTTTATGAAAGGATATGCGCCTCGTGGCTTCGAAAAAGGTACATAAAGTCTATTTCAGTAAAAGGAAAAAGATGTTAGGTTTTTCAGAAAAATGCCTATATTGGTGCCACAGTGTAAGTGTGATATATGCACTTACTCGACCAGTTAAATTAAACCGATTCCATTTTCTCAATGTTCTGCTGATGCAGATACATAATTTCTAAGGAATCACCCCGTTTTTTGCAAACCCTGTCATTCTAAAGGAAAACGTAAACCTCCCCATGAAACTGAACCCTTGAACCAGGCTACTCCCAAATAGAATCAGCTCCTTCGGAGCCACAGTTCTGGCCATGAACCCCTAAAACTTCTTTCTCCTTGATTCATCATGGCTTTCGCTCTGTGGAACAACCTAAGGAGGTTGCTCTACTCTGATTCTTCTAGCCCTGATTCGCCCTTCCCCCTTGCTCGACATGCGAAAACGATGATTGGTGGTTTGGCACCAACCAAGTCCTATCCATCAATAGGGCCTGTGTAGTTTAGGAGCCAAACCTTTTCAGCGCCACATCCAATCACCCAATCTGTCATCACACTGCTGAGTTTCAGCAGTGAACGGAAAAGGTATGAGGTAAGCTCAAGAATATGTTGCTCCGTGCAGCAGCCAAGCATCCTAACGGACCAGATGATTACTCGATATGCCAGCATATTGGGTAGCACCTATTATGTCATCAACTATTGTGGCTAGATTCCCCCAAACACTTTCTGTAGCATGCAAACATTTCCTACTCACCTTCACAGATTAGTGCTTTTCAGCCGGTACTGTACCTGGCTGATGCTGCTCTGGTTTGGCTCCCTCCCCTTGCTTTACGGTCAGGCGATCGAACAAAGCCAGCTTAACTTCAACGGCTTCTCCTCCATCAACAACGGCACCGCCTTGGACTGGGGACCAGATGACCGCTTGTATGTGGTCGAGGAAAATGGACTGGTCAAAGTCTATACCATTCAGAAGGTCGGCTCTCAAAACTATGAGGTTACCGACGCGGAGGTATTGACGATCAGGGGACAATGGCACGTGGCTGCTCGGGGGATGAGTGGGTTCACGTTGCATGTGATCCATGATGTTGCCTCAGCCGCTCCTGCGCGGGCGCAGTGGAAGCGCCTGATCTCTTCTGCTTCGGCTGCGAACTGGCTGGAGCCGGATTTTGTGATAAAGCCCACGCGCAGCTTGGATCGTCCAGCTACCGACGACCTGACCTGGGCCGCCTCGCCCCCTGGCTTGTCGCCCCCAACTTTACCTGTACTACGCTACCCGCTAGGATGGATCACTTTGCCTGGCCTAGATAAAGGCAGTGCCCAGTAGTGGTAGAAAACCCTTTTGTTACCGATTGGAACCATCAATTTACATTCATCGCATGAAATTTCCTCTCCAGCTTCTTTTCAGGCATCCGGAAAGTCCCGGCCTATCGCCTCAAAAGGAGCATCCAACCCCCACCGGCGGGAAGCATGGCTTGCTTGCCCGGTACTTACTCTCGCTAATCCTTGTCTTGCCCTTTTGGGCGGCTGCGCAGCCCTGCGGAGACTTGTCTCCTGACGGCTGTGCCACCGTGGTCGTGCCCTTGGACTACCAACTCATCTTTAACGGCTGCGAAGGCGGCATTGAAGATGGGGCAGCACTCGGAACTGGCTTTACCATGGTGCAACCCCACTCTGAGGCGCGCCTGCTGGAAGACCAATTTGGTAGCACGGCCCCTTTTCAAACCTTCCCTGCTGTGCCAGGCTATGAGCCTAGCCGGCTGGCGGTCAACAATGGCGCGCTGACCATTACGGCATCGCGGGGGATTGCCTACCTGGCCCCCCCCGGCGAGCAGCAACAACAACACCCAGATCAACACCCTGGGCGTGGGCTTGCAAAGCCCAGCAACCCCCTTCGTGATCAAGACCCAGATAAATGCCTTGACTACGGGGGGCAGTGCAGCTCAAGCCGGGCTTTGGTACGGACTCGATGAAGACAACTTTGTCAAGCTCGTCGCCGCCAATGACAACCAGATCGAGATGCGGGTCGAAATAGGCGGCGCCTCGGGTAACTCCAACGCGGATCGTGTTCAGACCCCCGCAGCCACTGGCGGCCAAGACATCTTACTCGAAATAGAAATAGACCCCCTGGCCAATACCATGGAGGGCTTTTTTACCATTGGTACCGGTACACGCACCAGCGCCGGCACGTTTGCCTTACCGGCCGCCTACATCAACGGCATCACCCTGGCCGATGGCAGCACCAACGGCGTTTCCTTCGCCGGAATTTTTGCCACGTACCGCAACGGCAGTGTATATGATGCTGACTTTGAGTCTTTCTCCGTCAGCCCGATAGGCGATGAGCTTTCCGTAAGTGCCACGCCCATTGCTACCTCGGTGGCTGCGAATAGCACCGGCACGGTGAGCTTGGATGTATTTGCCAGCGCCGGCGCGCCCACCGTTTCTTTTACGGCAGAAGACTGCGCCGGGAGTGTTCCCACTTGGCTGAGCCTGAGCGGAAGCCCGCTGGATGGCACCGCAACGCACAACAGCAGTGTTTCCGACGTTACCTTTGACGTCGATGCCACTGGCTTGGCCCCAGGCACCTACACCGCCAAAGTAACCACTGCTGCCAGTGGATACGCCAGTGCAGTCTTTGAAGTAGAGGTAACGGTGACGGCTGCGGTCAGCCTCTTTAGTGCCAACGTCAACTTTCAGGATGCGGGCACGCCTGCTCCTGCTGGCTATGAAATAGATTTTGGGGAAGCCTACGGAGCTCGCGGAAACGGGTTGACTTATGGTTGGATCGATATCAACACCTCTGCCCCCATCAGCCTGGTAGGGCAGGGCAGAAATCGGGGCTTTGGCGGTCTCACTGACCTGCAAAATACCCTCATCCACATGGAGCATCCCTCTACCCCGCCTCCGGGTTACTGGGAGATATCCGTCCCCAACGGAAGCTATCAGGTGACCGTGACGGCTGGGGAACCTCAGC
>CAYVAP010000333.1:0-5912 GCA_964449365.1 uncultured Bacteroidia bacterium | reverse complement strand
CTGACAGAATTACCTCTCTTTTGGGGATAAGATCGTCTGATGCCTGACAAGCTGCCATTCTGTCACAAGATTCAGGTCAAATCGGCGCTTCTGCGCGGATGGCATCTTGATTGTAATTTACAAATGAATTTAATCTCACACCGCATGAGCACAGAGAATCCTAATGACGACTTGTTCCAAAACCTTCGCGACGGCTTCGAAGGCATCTCCAAGCGCGTAAGCAGCTTTGTGGATGATGTCATGAGCGGAGAGGGTACCGGGACGGAGTTGCGTGTACGCACCGACGTGTACGAAACCAGCGATCACTACGTGATCGAAGTGGAGATACCCGGCGTACAAAAAGAAGATGTCAAGATTCAGGTGCAAGACAGTGTGCTTCACATTCGGGGGCAAAAGCGCCCACCTGAAGGTGCGGTAGAGTTTGTATATGACCGACGGGAGCGGCGCTTTGGCACCTTTATGAAAGCCATTCCGCTACCCGCAGGCATTCAACTCGAAAACATCAAAGCCAAATATGAGAGCGGTTTGCTGCTCGTTCGATTTCCGCAGCAGATCTCTAGCAAGAGCGACGACAATAGCATCGACATTGACTGAGCAAGCCTCTGACACGAACCGTCGAGCTGTTTGATTGACGCTTATACCACGTGCATTGAGCACGATTCATTTTTTCTGATCAAAAACCATTACATCAAATATCGCAGACAGCATGAGTAAAATCATCGGTATAGACTTAGGTACAACAAACTCTGTGGTTGCAGTGATGGAGGGGAACGAACCTACCGTCATCGCCAACGCGGACGGAAAACGGACCACGCCTTCGGTGGCAGGCTTCACCAAAGATGGCGACCGAATCGTGGGAGAACAAGCCAAGCGCCAAGCTCTGGCCAATCCCACCAAAACCATTCGCTCGATCAAGCGCTTCATGGGCCGCAAATTCAGCGAGGCCCGCACCGAAGCCAGCGAAATTTCATATGAAGTGTCTGCCGGTCGCAATGACTTGGCCGTAGCCAAGATCAATGACCGCACGTATACTCCGCAGGAGCTCTCTGCCATGATTCTTCAGAAAATGAAGAAGACGGCAGAAGACTACCTCGGCTACGAAGTCAAAGAGGCGGTCATCACCGTACCGGCTTACTTCAATGATGCCCAGCGCAACGCCACCAAAGAGGCTGGTGAAGTAGCTGGCCTGACCGTGAAGCGCATCATCAACGAGCCTACGGCAGCCGCCCTGGCTTATGGCCTCGACAAGCAAGACAAGTCGGTCAAAATCGCCGTCTTTGACCTCGGCGGAGGTACTTTCGATATCTCCGTGCTCGAACTGGGCGACGGCGTATTTGAAGTGCTTTCTTCGAATGGCGACTCTCACCTCGGAGGAGACGACTTCGACCAGGTGATCATCAGTTGGTTGACCGATGAGTTCAAAACTGAGCACGGCATCGACGTGCGCAAAGATCCCAAGGCCCTGCAGCGCCTCAAAGAGGCGGCTGAGAACGCTAAGATCGAACTCTCTACCACCAGCTCCACCGACATCAACTTACCCTACCTGTCCATGGACAGCGAAGGCCCCAAGCACTTGGAGCGCACCCTCTCCCGTGCTAAGTTTGAGCAGTTGGCTGACAAGCTCTTCGACCGCATGCTGGATCCTACCCGCAAAGCCATGAAGTCGGCCAAGCTCACCGTCGACGACATCGACGAAGTGATTCTGGTCGGTGGTTCGACCCGTATCCCCAAGGTGCAGAGCATCGTCAAGGACTTCTTCAAGCGTGAGCCCAACAAGTCGGTCAACCCCGATGAAGTCGTAGCCATTGGTGCTGCTATCCAAGGTGGGGTTCTTTCTGGCGACGTCAAAGGCGTACTGCTGCTCGACGTTACTCCCCTATCGTTGGGGATCGAGACCATGGGTGGCGTATTCACCAAGCTGATCGAAGCCAATACGACCATTCCTACCCAAAAGTCGGAAGTATTCTCCACTGCGGCTGGCAATCAGACTTCGGTAGAGATTCATATTCTGCAAGGGGAGCGCCCCATGGCTGCGGATAACCGCACCTTGGGTAAGTTTCACCTGGATGGCATTCCGCCTGCACCACGTGGAGTACCTCAGATCGAAGTTTCCTTTGACATCGATGCCAACGGTATCCTCAACGTGAGCGCTCGCGACAAGGCCACGGGCAAAGAGCAGAAGATCCGCATCGAGGCCTCTACTGGCTTGAGCGATGCTGAGATCGAGCGTATGAAGCGTGAAGCGGCTGAAAATGCTGACGCCGATACCCAGCGCAAGGAGCAGGCTGAAAAGCTCAATGCGGCCGACCAGTTGATTTTCTCTACCGAAAAACAACTCAAAGAGTACGGCGAAAAGCTCTCCGCTGAGAACAAAAGCGCCATCGAAAGTGCCCTGGCTGAGCTGAAGGAAGCTCACGGTGCCAAAGATGCTCCTCGCATCGAGACGGCTATTGCAGCTCTCAACGAAGCCTGGCAGAAAGCCTCGACCGAAATGTACCAAGCCCAGCAGGAAGCTGGTAACGGTCAAGAAGCCAACGCTGGTGAGCAAACCACTTCTGACGACGGCGACGTAACTGACGTCGAATACGAAGAGGTGGACGACAGCAAGAAGTAAGCTTCTTCACCACGTACTTGTTGAACTGATTGATCCATATGAGGCAGCCCGCTTTCGGCAGGCTGCCTTCTTATTTTGGGACCATTCAGGCCGCGAAAAACCCTTTTCACCCCCGGATATTTACTACTGACGAAAAGTTATGCCTTTCAAGCATTGCCTGGCAAGGAATTTGGCCTAGAGGCAGTGAGGTAGTAGTTTGGTTTGTCTTGGCTGCGTCTGATCACTCAGGCGCGGCCATTTTTTTGGGGAGGCTCACTCCTTGATCAGCCAGATGGTTTGTTGCTCGCCGCGGTATTGCAGGCTAAAAAGATACATCCCCGCCGGAAGGCCCTGGGCCGAGAAGGGAAAGATGTTTTCGCCATGCTGCCCTTGGTGCTGCCCCTGTCGAAGCTGGCGGCCATCCATGTCCACTAGGCGGTATTGAACCAGGCCTGCCTCTGCCAATTCATACCACACCATGGCTTGCGCGCGTAGCGGGTTGGGCCCCACCCTCACGCTGAGCAGGAAGGGGCCTAATTTGGCCCCCAGAGTTTGGCCGCGCATCACCTGCACGGTGGCTTGGGCCAGCCCTTCGCCATTGGGTCCCAATTGCTGCACCCGGTAGAGGTTGGGGCCGTTGAGAGGTTGATGATCGGTGAATCGGTAGCGCTGCTCCTGCCCATCGCTGTGGTTGCTGAGGGGAATTTCATCCAGCAGGGTATAAGTACTTCCCTCGGCGGAGCGCTCGATGCGAAAGCCTGTGGTTTGGCCAGGGGTCGCCAATAGCCAGCTCAGGAGGTTGCCATCGGGATGAGCCTCCCCAGAGAGCGAAAAGTCCGTTTTAGGTTCTGGCGAAGCGTGGTCTTCTTCGGTTATCGGCTCGACCTGTATGCCCAAATCTGCCTGGAAGAGCAAGCTCTGAAAGTCGAGGTGGCTGATGCCGCCTGCGGGGCATTCGCTGCCCGCTGAGCCAGGAATGTGCGCGTAGCCTGCTCGGTCGTAGCGGCCATAGCCTTCGCACAGTTGTCCGTCGCCCGCGTTGAGCCCTACCGTGGCCGCACTGCCTCCGAGGCCCGCCACGCCCCCCGAAGAGTTTCCCGTGGTCCATTGCATATCGCCATAGCTAAAGACCAAGTTGGTCCCATCTGGCAGGTGCAGCTCGCCCACCTGCGTGAGGCTGCCGTCGGTCAGAATGGCCTGAAAGGTGTTGGTCGATTCGCAGTCGCCAGGGCATCCGTAGTAGCCTACGGCCAGCCAGGTGACGATGAGGTAGTGGCCCTCCGGATCGAAGTAGTAGCGCAATGCGCCACCGCGGCTGAGGTCGGCGTCGGCGTAGAAGGGGGCCAGCAGCCGCGGCCCGTGCAGGCAAAATGGCTCTGGAGTGTATGGCTTGTAAGGATCACCAAAGGAGAGGTTACCATTGGCATTGATCCACAGCGAGCGGAAAGGCTGCCCCATGAAGAGGAAGTCGAAGGGCAGGGCCACCTCTTCCGAACAATCGTCGCAGCGTGTGCCGCCTTTGAAGTGCCGATAGCTCACGGCTTCTCCTGCGAGGTCGCGCCCGAGGTCTATCCAGCCGGGGGCGGGCCCCCTGCGGTAGGGGCAGTCTTCCGGACAAAGCCCCGGCGATTCGCCAGGATCGCAGAGGCCGTTGCCGCAACTGCTCTGCCGTCCGGTGAGGAGCAAATTGTCGAGGCCCAAGCCCCAGCCCCAGCTTTGTTCGTCGTCAAACATAAACCGCAGCGCAATAGGCTGGCCTGCGTACGCGCTGAGGTCAAGGGTGAGGGTGCCCGCAAAGTCGCTGCTATCGGCAAAGAGGAAGTGCCATTGCTCATCGGCCCACAACTCCACCCGCATGTATCCACTATCGGCATACTCCTGAAAGAGCAGATCGACCGTGAGCGTTACGTCGTCGTCAAAGGGGCTGAGGTCGTAGCGGGGCGTTTCCAGGCGGGCGATTCCCACGTTGTTGGCGGCTTCATCGCTGATGTAGATCCATTGGCCCTCTCCTGGGTTGGGGTAGTAGCCGATGGTGCCGTCGTCGATCTGCCATTGAGCCCCGTGGCTGCTGCGGGGGGCCAGCCAGCCAGCGGGCAGGCCTGCTTCGAAGGTCTCGAAAGCCAGCGTATCGAGGCCAGCGAGCGTGCACTGCGCCTGAAGACCGCCGGGTAGCAGATAGGCCAGTAGGCAGCAGACAAAGCTCAGACGAAGGAAAAGGGCGTTCATGGACAACGTAAATAGGGCCAAAAGCGGTCAGAAGGATGAGGATAGCAGGGGAGGCGGGCCCGGCTCAGTCGGTGGCCCTCGACGGGCGGTCGAGGCGCACTTGCAGTTGATCGATGCGTAGCTGCATGGCTCGATGGTCAAAGCTGCTGTCTTGGGCATGTAGCGACTGGCGTAGTTGATAGTCTTCCAATCGTCGCAAATCGTGCTGACGAGCCAGTAGGGTATCGAGCCGCCGCTGCTGCTCGGGGCTGCGTTGCTTGAGGGCGCGCAGGCGATAGATGGATCGCTCCAGCATGGGTAGCTCGGCCCGGGCTGAGGAGTGAGCTGTCAACTGACGCTCTTGTTGCAGGCTGGGGGTCATTCGTACCCCTACCAGCTCGGGCGAAGCCATCGGCTTGGTATCGCGCAGCGGGCTCTGGTAGTACCACAAGCTCCCTGCTAGCAGTACAGCCGTGATGCCTACCAAGCGGCTTACTTGCTGACGAACTTGCAGGCGGGGGTGAGGTTTCATATCGAGCAAATTGATGCGGCCATCCAGTGAGTCAACATGAGCGGAGGGATACCTAGGGTGCCTTATACCTTATGTCCCTGATACCCCTAACCGTTCACATAGGTGATTCGGCAAGGTCAAGATGGTGCTTTGGGGCGAGATTCCAGGAGCAATGTAAGGGTATATATTACATTTATCGTTATATTTTTGTATCGGATGATACAAAATTTCACATAAGCTGATCAAATGCGCGGGTAAAGGGAGGTGCATCGGCGGGGCGGGGCATAGGGGCCATAAAAGCCATGAAAGTAGCGCCTATGCCCTTTGCTGTCGCTTGATACCGCTGCTGGCCTTGGCGATGCGTCTGGAAGGGGAGAAGTAGGCCGCAGGGTAGCATTCCGATGCGTCGGATTGTGCCACTCCAGGTAGGGCGAGAGGATTTGACGGCTAAAAAACGTGGGGTGAGCCCCTATCAAACTGAACAGCCTAGTGCCTTCGGAATGAATTAATTGGCCATTCAAAATTCGCATAAAACATTGACCAGAAGCACTCACCTATATGAAAGGGTCGTAGGAGGCTTTGGCACAGGCCAGCCCCCCACAT
>CAYVAP010000332.1:0-5917 GCA_964449365.1 uncultured Bacteroidia bacterium | reverse complement strand
AGGTCGAAACTAATGACTAGTGCTTCGCATTCGAAATTCGTTTCGCATTCGAAATCCGTAATCAGTAATTCGTAATTGAGGGTCCGTAGGATTGTCCCGCAGGTACAACCCTTGAGTAAGCCAAGAGGAACGGAAGGTAAATGCTGTACCTGACCACCTTATATCCTTTATTCCCTTATTCCCCTGACCGTTCATATAGGTGAGCAGCTTCCCTTCATCTCCCCCTCCTTACCCCTGACCCCTAATAAAAACAGCAAATTTTATCCAGCGGACCTCTGCGCGGCGCAGGGCTGAGCGGGCTACCCTTCAGTGAACCCAGCATCCAAGGGCAAATTTTTCATCACGTATGTTTTCCCCGCTGCCGCATGATCTCCATCAGCGCCATTCCTGCCGCGACCGACACGTTGAGCGATTCTACCTTGCCTGTCATAGGGATGGTGCCCAGCAGATCGACGCGGCGCAGCAGTTGACGGGAGATCCCCTTGTCTTCTGCGCCGAGGGCTAGGCAGAGCGGGCCACTCAGGTCGAGGGCAAAGAGAGGCTCGCCCACCTTTTCAGTGCAGGCTATGGTCGGAATACCGTAGGCTTGCAGCAGCATCACCGCATCGACGGTGTGGTCGACTCGACACACGGGTAGGTGATTGAGCGCCCCGGCGGAGGTGCGGATAGCGTCGCCGTTGAGGGCGGCACTACCTCGGGCGGGAACCACGATGGCATGCGCCCCCATGCACTCGGCCGTGCGGGCGATAGCCCCAAAGTTGCGCACGTCGGTGACGCCGTCGAGCAAGATCAGCAGCGGAGCAACATTCTCCTGCTCCTGCAAACCCAGCAGCATGGTCTCCAGATCTTGGTAAGCTACGGAAGTCACTTCCGCCACCACGCCCTGATGATTGCCCTGCCGGGTGAGGCGGTCGAGCTTTTCGTCGGGCACCTCTTGGGTAGGCACCCCGATGTCTTTGGCCAGGCGGCGGATATCTTTGATGCGCTCATGCTCTTTCCCCTGGCGAATGAAGATCTTCTCGATGGAGGTACCTGCTTCCAGTGCTTCCAGCACGGGATGTACGCCGTATAGGATGCGGTCTTGCTTGCTCATGTATTCGTTTCAGGCGGCAAAGTAGGATACAGATTCACACCGCGCAACTTGGCTAGAGCAACCACCGCAGCACCAGAAAGACCACGGCCCCGACGCCCACAGCCGTCCACCACAGGGATCGGTTTTTTTGTCGGGAAGACTTTCCAGTGCCACCAGTGAGATTTTCCAGGAGCGAATCCATAGGAGCGATGGCCTTGAGCTGCTCCAGGATGTGCTTGAGGCGTCTTTCGGTCTCCTCGGAGGTATGCAGTTTGAGGCCCTGCTGCAAAATGTAGATCCCGAGGCGAGCCCGCTTATGCGTGTTGTGTACTTCTATCGCTAAGCTTTCGAGGGCCAGGCCGTAGCGATCGCGCACCCCAGCGAAGTAGTCGGGCAAGGCGTTGAGTGCGTCGATCAACATTTCGTCGCAGTATTCCTGCACTCGCCCGTCGGGAGCTTGCCCCTCAGCGATCACCTGCACCAATTGCTCGATCTCCTCCACGTGGGCATGTAGATAGCGATAGGCATCCTGATAGCAGGCCGCATGAAAAGCGGGTGGAATGGCCAAAGGCTGACTATTGAGCACCCGAATCTCTTCGGCGTCGTGCTGCTTGAGGGCATGAATCAGGCGCTGATTGAACTTGGCCGCAAAAGCCGGGGCGATAAAGCGCAAAAAGTCCTGGCTGTTGGCTGCTACCAGGGTGATGTCTCCTTCGTAGAACAGATTGAGCGAGGCCGTTTGCAAAAACGCCAACAGCGTAGGCTGAGCGGCAATTTTGCGGTGATGGCTCCGGGTCAGTGGATCTTCCAACTCTTCGATCAGGCGCAGCAAAGTGGAGCGATCCAGGCGCTGCCCGCTGACCTCAATCTCGGTTTCATCTTGTAGCTCAAATTCGGCTAGCCACTGCTTCTTGGCCTGCCGAATCTGAGGCAATAGTCGGTCTTCCGATTCCTCATCGAGAGGGATCTCCAGCAAGAGAAAAGGATTGAGGTACTGCATGTTTGCACATACGCAAAGCCTTGGGGGAGGTTAGTCAGGGCAGCCGGCGGCTTACCTCCAGATTGACAGGCAGCCAGGCCCCGACAGACTCGCTATGATGTCGGGCGGGCAGGCATACCAATTGTAGAAGGACACGGTCGAGGTACTCTTCCAAGCGCCGATGCTCGCTGTACAAAATCTGATGCTGCTCATAGCGACCGTATTGATCTACTTTTACCAGCAAGCAGACTTTCCCCTCGGGAAGCTGGCCCTGCCTACACCCTAGCATTTCGATGCGATCTGCCAGCCGCTCTAGATTGAGAGGAATGGGAGCAGGAGACATGACCTGCGTAGTGAGCACACTGAGCTGGCAGGTAGGCTGAAGGGCAGCCTCATACCTCGATTGGTGATAGTGAATCACTCCAAAAAACAACAGCCACATCACCCCAGTCAGCCCAAGCCCCAAGGCGAGCAGTGCCTGCCAGCGATCTTCTCGCGCCCCTATGGCGAGGCTTTGAGAAACGTAAAGCGATCTGGCAGTGTGTTGATGCCATACTTGAGCAAGACCGTCCTGGCCATCCTGAAAAAAGGCCAGCAGGAGCCGAAAAAGGGTTCGTAATCCATATTTCATTGAGGATAGATCAAGAGAACTGTAACCGGATCGCAGTCATTAGCTACTTCAATGTATGTCCCTAACTAGAACAAAAGTCATTCGCTGATAAAATTATTCGCAGGCCGAAGCTTACCCCATTGCGGATGATGAAAGAAAATGCACCAAACAAGTAGCTCGCCCCTCAAATTCGGTTCATTACCTTGGTGGAAAGAAGACCGATCGCTAATTTAACCCATAAGCTGTCCTTTTCGGTTCATTCCACTCTGTGTAATAATGATGTCAATTCTATCACTTCCTCTCCCCAGTCGCTCGCTGACTCCTTTTCTCGCGTTGATCTGTTGGGTAATTCCGCTGATTCATTACGCCCAATCGCCTGCGTTATCCGCTTTGACGCGCGAAATCGAGCGCCTACAAAGCGACCCGGATATGATCTCGGCTAGTTGGGGGGTGGCTGTGATCGAGACTCGTACTGGTCATATCCTGGCCCAGCATGACGGTAGGCGTAGCCTGGCCACGGCCTCCACCATGAAAGCCATTACCACCGCCACGGCCCTCGAAGTGTTGGGGCCCGATTTTCGCTTCGAAACCCGCCTCGCCTACGACGGTCGCATCGCAGACAGCACCCTCATGGGTAACCTCTACCTCGTCGGGGACGGCGACCCGACGCTGGGCAGCGATCGCTTTGGGGCCGAGCATGAACTCGCTGCGGTGTTGGGACAGTGGGTTCAGGCCGCCAAAGCGGCGGGAATCCGTCGGATCGAAGGGGCTGTGATCGGCGATGCCTCCATTTTCTCCACCCAATTGGTACCGGCCAAGTGGCCTTGGGAGGATATGGGCAATTATTATGGGGCTGGAGCGGCTGGGCTCAACGTGCATGAAAATCAATATCGCCTGGACTTTCGCTCGGGGCAGCGGGGTACCCTCGCCGAGATTTTGCGTACCGAGCCTGCCATGGACGACCTCAGCTTCATCAGTGAGGTCATCGCTGGGCCCGCCGGATCAGGAGACCAGGCCTACATCTTTGGCGCGCCCTACACCACTGAGCGCTACGTGCGGGGCAGCATTCCCCCCGGTCGATCCAGTTTTTCTATCAAAGGCTCCATGAGTGATCCGGCCCAGACCACCGCCGCCTGGCTGCGACAAGAACTGATCGACTGTGGCATCTTGGTCAATGGCCCTGCCACTACGGTCCGTAAGCTCTGGGCCAGCGAAGGAGTCCCCATGACCCAGCGGCAAACTTTGCACGTATACCGCTCACCCACGCTGACCGATATCGCCCGCGAGACCAACTTCCAGTCGGTCAATCTCTTCGCCGAGGCCCTGGCCAAGCGGCTCGCCGTCAAGCTCGATGCGCCAGGCAGTACCGAGGACGCCGCCCAAGTCATGACTGATCACCGGCGCAAGCCCGCAGTTCGGACACAGGGGATGTACCTCCGCGATGGCAGTGGTCTCTCGCCCAACAATGGCCTCTCGGCCTTGCAGATGGCCCAGATTCTGGCCAAGACCGAGCAGGGTCAGGCAGGAGCAGCCTTTTACGCGTCGCTGCCCGTGGCAGGCCGCGATGGTACGGTGCGTGGCATGCTCAAAGGCACCTTGGCCGAAGGAAACCTCCGCGCCAAAAGCGGCTTCATCTCAGGGGTGCGTAGCTACGCCGGATTCGTAGACCTACCCGACGGCCGCCGGGTGGCCTTTGCCATGATCGCCAATAACTTTGCCTGTGGCCCCAGCGAGATGCGCCGCAAATGGGAGCAACTGATGGTCGCCCTGGCCAAGGGGTAAGTAAAACGCCGGCGCATGGAAAGCAGCAAAGGCCAGCTCTAATTTAAATTTTTAGTTGAAAATCTAATTTTTTAAATATAGCTTTGTTCCAAGCAGTGAATATCGCTATGGACAAACTCACCAAGGCTGAAGAACAAGTCATGCAAGTGCTCTGGAAGCTGGAGCAAGCCTTCCTCAAGGAGCTGATGGCCGAGATGCCAGCGGGCACCCATCAGAGCACGGTGTCGACTATCTTGCGCATTTTGCATGACAAGGGCTATGCCTCGCATGAGCGCTTTGGCAAGGCCCACCGCTACTTTCCTGTGGTAAAAAAGGAAGAGTACGCCCGCGCCTATTTTGGCAGCTTTCTGGAGCGCTACTTCAACGGCTCCTTCTCCCAGATGCTGAGCTTTTTTCATCGCAAAGGCGACCTCGACCTCGAAGACCTCGACGCCGTGATGCGCCTGGTAGAAGAGGAGCATCAAGCAAAGTGATCAGGGTGATCAAAGTGGGCAGGGTGATCAGGGTGATCAGTGATCTAGGTGGTCGCATCCCCCGATCACTACCCATCTCTATTGATCACTGATCACTGATCACTGATCATTACCCATCTCTATTGATCACTGATCATTGACCACTGATCACTGCCCATCTCTATTGATCACTGATCACTGCCCATCTCTATTGATCACTGATCACTACCCATCTCTACTGATCACTGATCACTGATCATTGACCACTGATCACTACCCATCACCCCATGCACGAAATCATCAATCAGGCGGCAGCTTACCTACTGGAAGTCAGCCTCTTGTGGCTGCTGCTGACACTGCTCTACCTGCCGCTGATGCAGCGGCGCAGTTGGCTGAGCTTTCATCGCGGGTATTTGTTGGCGCTGCCATGGCTGAGTGTGGGGCTGCCCTGGTTGGGATTGCTACTAGGGGCAGACCTGCCTGGCATGCTCATCTGGTCGTGGCCTCCCATCGAGGTCGTAGCGGAGGTCGGCGATCCGGTGGGAAATAGAAGCGGCGCAAGCTGGCTGTGGTGGGTCGCGCTGGGATATGGGCTGATGTCAGCCGGGGCAACACTGATCAGGCTAGCCCAATGGGGCTGGCTGTTAAGGCGCATTCAGCGATGGCCGCAGCAGCAGGCTTTAGGGTATCGGCTGGTAGAGGCTCCTCCCCACTGGTCGCTGAGTAGCGTCTTTGGCTACGTGCTGTGGCCACAGGGCCAGCAGGTTGACAGCACCCAACGAGCCCTGCTCCTCGCGCACGAGCAGGCCCATGTAGCTCTGGGGCATAGCTGGGATCGCCTGCTGTACCACCTGCTAGGGGCCTGGCTATGGTGGCACCCTGCCTACCACCTCTGTCGGCGAGAACTCACCCTGATCCATGAGTTGCAGGCCGATCAGCGGGCAGTACAGCTAGGCTCGCAGCGCAGCTATTTATAGTTCAGCAACCCAAGATTTGTGATTTTTCAAAACGCTGGAATTCTG
>CAYVAP010000331.1:1608-5923 GCA_964449365.1 uncultured Bacteroidia bacterium | reverse complement strand
CACGCCGAGGTCGCTGCCGCTGCCGGCGTGCAGGGGCGTCTCGCAGAGGAGGAAGAGGGGGCGGGTTTGTTGGTACATATGGTTGAAGGTTATTCGTTGGGGAGATCTTCTAGGGCTTGTTGGATTTCCGTTTCAGGGCGTAGGGCACTTTGAGGAAAAGCCAGGTTATGCGAACAACTGATTTGTGCAAGGCTGCCTTGCACAATTTCCCAGTCTGGCCATGCCTCAGCAAAGGCACGCATGTACTTGAGGTTGCGGGGAGAGAGGCCCCGCATATCGGGAAAAGCGGCTTTCAGGTCAGCCGAGAGGGTATCGATGACTTTGGCGCCCCATCCCTCGGCAGCCTGTTTGGCGAGAATATCATGCCCCAGTTCCCAATACAGGCGGATCATGTGTCTATTCGCTGCCACAACCGCTCCTAGCCGGGCTTGCTGGATGCGGGCCTTAAGCTCGGTTAGGAAGTGATGGTATGAGGGGGCGTCAGGTAGCATGGAAGCGGTTTTTCTTTGAGATTTGGGTAAGTAATGGATGGGGGGATAAATGGCCTAGCTTGTAAAATGAATCGTGTGGGTGGAAAAAGTAGTACCCATTGCGAGAATTAGTTAAGCGATTAGGGGGTATAGCCGATATATTTGTTGAGATTTAGTAAATGTGCAACCACTGGTTGCAGAAATTGAGGATCACACCACATCAAGGAAGCTCAGGCACCCGCATAGACCTGTAAGAAAGGCACCCATTCTCCCTCATCATTGCTTTGCACAAATGCCTCAAATTCTCTGATGTAACTAGAGTGGTTGAATCCTCCCATTCTGAAATCCCATATTCGCAGCTTGTCAACCCTGCCACGGGAAAACCCAAAAGAATACAGGATTCTGACTTCAGGACTTGCTTGCGGATATTTGGAGATAAACCAATCCCGGCTCTGCTTACCTGCATGATCAAAAATATCTCCTCCAGTTCGATGCACTAACTGTATAGCTGCATCACGGGTCTCTAGCCCGGGATTATTCAAAAAGAATGTGTCCAGACTTTGAAACAGTCCCTCTAATACTTTCTTTAACTGATTCTTTTCGGAAGGCTTGGTTCGTACTAAAGGGCCATTGCTGAGCACTTCAATGAACCGGTAGCTTTCAAATTTTTCTAAAAAGAACTCACCTAGTCCGTTCAGCATAGCACTCCCATCTTGTGGATCACGCCAGATACATAAATCAAAATGATCAAACAGGCCATGTTCACTTCTGAACTTTTCCCAATTCTCAGTTCCACTTTCTTGAAGCTCTACGAGTGCGGAATAGTGTTGAGCAAACATTGCCCAGTTGATGGATAAAGGGGCTTGGGGAATCTGTATCAGGTGTTCGGAGTTTTCGAAGATATAATAGATCGGTATACCTTTCACTTGACCGTAAAGCGTGATGTGAGGGATCACGCCCTTGTACCCTCCGGTAATGTTGAGTCCACACATCTCGGGCATTAGCCCTGTACTTGTTACAACATCATCCGTCTGCTGAATCAGGCTTTTTAATCCCACTCGCTCAAAGTCTTCACGATTGACCCGTAAGCCATCGACAAAATGAGACTTCTCATTGAAAGGCCGTACATGAATTCCCTCGGGGAACGGAAACTTCTCAATCAACTTCGCCGCACTCACCGACAGCGCCGTGTCCGTAGCCAATAACTGCACCTCAATCTGCGCTTCCTCGTCTTGGCTGCGTAGCTTTTCGGCGATCTTGAGGAGGGAGGTGATTTCGGCGGAGGCGTGGGAGTTGGGGGCGGAAGCATCCTCACTCAGGGAAAAGACATTTGATCCCTCTTTTTTCTGAATGCCTTTCAACCACTTGGATTTGATGCAATCCTCAAGGCTTTTGTAAATATCTTCATCGTATTCCAACGCCGACTCATTTTCACGTTCAGCTAGATTTAATGGGGAGTAATCTTTCCTCCTTTCTTTAAACGCATCATTCACCTCCCTCTTGTTGAAGTTGGTGAAAACGGAAGTCCCTACGGTAGTAATGATCAGGTGCTTGGCCATATCAATCTTCTTTCCAGGTTCCGAAATAGGCAATACCAAATCCTTGCTGCGCATAGTCAATTCCATTGATAGAATCTGCTACTGCTTTTCCTTGGAGCCGGGCAAGGTCAACGGGAACTTGGGCCTCATAGTAGAAAACACTGCCTGCCGGAACCACTTTTAGCATAGGCTTTGGGCGTCCTTTGTTCATGTCAAATCCACCAAGGGAAAACGGCTTACCAATTGCCATTCCTTTCAGCTCTGCTTTTATACCCCACTTTGATAGTTCGGGACCATCGTTTTGAAAGATACCGGGTGTTGTAAGATAAACCTTGAGGTATCGTGTTGTCAGGTTCCTTGGGCCATTCCAGTCGAATGGATCATCAGGTCGCCGGGCTTTGGCTACTTTGCCTTCAGCCCCCAATCTGATCATCTGGGTTTGTAGTGATAACCCCGGCAAGGAGAAGCCAAGTTGAAATTGCACGCCCTTCGTCCTTTGCAATCCTACCCGGTACAACTCTCCCCCGTCATCTCCGGTAGACAGGGTAGCTCGGTTGCGCTTGATTCCTATTTTGGGTTCGGGAATTTTGTAGTCATCCCATTTTCGGCAAGTGAATGGCCTTGTGTTTCCTTTCAGGTATTTGATTAAACTGGAGCGGGAAATGAGTCCTCCCGGGACTGTCTCAACGGTTTCGTTGTCATCGGCACTATAAAATGGGAATACCTGATGCCGAATATTACTTACTGTACTGCACTCGGCTACTGGCAAAGAAAAGACTTCATAGCTGCCGGATTCGTAGTCTTTATCCTTTCGCTCGACCACATCTAACGGCAGGGGATAATATTCATCCTGCCCGCCATCCTGAAGCCTGAATGAAACGTGAGTTAGCCTTAAACTTGCAGTTTGTTTGATCAAGTTGGACAGGCGTTGCTTTGCCAACTCCCCACTCATAATCGCCGTCCGCAGCGCCCCATACAGCACACTGGGCGGAGGCGGAAAAATCCCATCGGCCCAGGTTTCTTCCCCCAGTGAGAAGGGTTTACCATCCTTGAAAAAGATGGTATCGAGGGCTTCGAGTTGGAGGGTGATGGTATCAGACATGAGTTAGGATTCGTTGGCTTGTTGGAGAATGTGGGCGTAGAGGGTGTCGCTGATCCTGGCGCCACCTCAGGCATGGTCAAAGTCGGCTGTTAGCTGGTCCAGGTCGCTGTCGTTGAAGATGCTGACCTGGTAGCGGCCTAGCGTCTGCAAAAATTCCACCCGGCTGATGTCCAGGGTGCGGGCCGCTACGCCCGAGGAGATTTTGCCGAGTTCATATAGCTTGATCAAAGCCAGGAGCTTAAACTCACGCTCAAATTCATCGTCCTGCATTTTGAGCAGCCAGGCCAGGTCTTGGGGAAGGGTGATTTTCAATTGTTTCATGTGCTTGTTTCTTTCTCAGTCAGTTTACCGTATGTATGTCGCTCAATGAAGTCGCAGATATAGAGGGTCTTGATGAAATTACCGAAGTTTTCGGTGGGCGCAGGGCCGAGCAGGCTATGGAGGTGGGGGAGCAGGTTTTGCACAGCTTTTTCCCGCTCCTCTCCGTGCTTGCTACAGGCCCGGGTGAGCAGGCGTTTCAGTTCGGCCTTGATCATTTCGGCTCCGATATTCTCATCTATTTGCTCGATTTTCAGTTTGCCATCCCCGTCTTGCATGAGAGAGAATTCCGTGGCCAGGCTGCGTAGCCATTTGTCCGAGAAATCGGCTCTCAGGGATTCTGTGACTGCCTTCAAGTGTGTAACCGATGAGATCCTGTCCTTTTCATCAGGCTTATCATCTAGATTCCACGGCACAAACGCCTGCGTAATCTCCCCCGAAGCCCGCAGCACGGAAATCCCCAAAGTGTCCTTGCGCTGTCCGTGGGGGTGGATGTGCTTCTTGGCGGCTTTTTCGGTGGCACGGGCCCAATCAAGCACCACGTGCAAGGGCGTCTTGTAGTGAGCGATGACCAGGCCCCCCGAAAAGGTGAAGGAGTCTTTTTTGTGCTCAATCTGCTGATTGATCTGCTCGTCGAACTCAGCCCGCATCCAGCCCAGCACGTCGAAGAGATGCTCCAGGTTGATGAAGCCGAGGAAGTCGTCTCCTCCTGCATAGATGGCGCGGCCTTTTGCGCCGTTTAGCTCATTGAAGGCGTTTTGACTGAATGCTCCCAGGTATCCGGCCAGATCAGTATGAAAATTTTGGAGGGCTTCTCCTTGGTTATGACCTTCCTGCAAGTTGGCTCCACTGAGCCATTTGCCCATGCTATCGCCGTCGAAGAGGAG
>CAYVAP010000331.1:0-1508 GCA_964449365.1 uncultured Bacteroidia bacterium | reverse complement strand
TAAAACTTCACATTCCGCTCCCCATCCAAGCTGCACTTGCGGCCGCGCTCGCCAAAAATCGTCTCCTCATCCTCCTGTTGATAATGGTACTGCCTCACCGGCCGCACGTTTTTAATGGCTCCCAAGGCGCGCTCGATGTCGCGGTAAGCGGTGTGGTAGGTCGCTTCGGTGGCAGGCTGAAAGACCCAGAAGATTTCGAGGGCGTTTGTGATTTGCTCGTCGTAGCCAGCGGGTTTGGGTAGGCCCTCAACTGCACTATTTGCAATGCCTTGCCAGGCATCTCGCACCGCCTTTTCTACAGCTTTACCCATTTCGCGAAGAGCCTCCTCATCTTTGTTGTGGTTGACCCAGCCGAGGAAGCGGTTGGGCTTGGATTGGGAAGCAGAAGCCGGGAAAATTACGGTACCGGGAAAAGCGTTCATTCCCGCTGTAACCAGCTCCGACAAAATTTGACTCCCCGCGTACAAATCCCGCGTCTTGCGCGCCTGCGCGATAAAGCCCTGCACCGGGCCAATGGTGAAGAGGAAGAGGTGGGTCATGATCGGTTCTGTTCAAGAAATTGAAGGACGGCTTGGAGTTGGGGAATCAGGACGGGCAGGTCTTCTTGAGTTACTTTCCAGATAGCGGGGATGCTCACCCCGAAGTAGGCATGGATCATCACATCTCGCATACCAGCTATCTGTCGCCAGGGAATGCCAGGGAACCTTGACCGAACCTCAGCTGGGACTTGCTTCGCAGCTTCACCCATGATTTCGAGCCTGCGGATCACGGCATCCTGTTTCTCCTCCATGCGGGCAAATTGCTCAGCATCAATGCCGCTGACATAGTCGCCGATCTTTTCAGCAGCATCAAGCATGTCGCGGACGTAAACCTGTATGTTTCGTGGTTCAGCCATAAATGGGAATGGCTTCAGCTAGGATGCGCTCGATTAGGGCGGGCTTGAGGGTGTGGTACTCGACGAGGTCCACGCTTCGGTTCAGGGCATCTTCGAGTTCGAGTTTGAGGCCTACGAAGGCTAGCAAACTAATGGGTTCGGTGAACTCCACGAGGATGTCCACGTCGCTGGATGCGGTGGCTCCGCTCGTAGCGAAGGAACCAAACAGCTCTGCCCGCCGGATGGGATGCTGTGCCAGGATGGGACGGATCAGTTGAAAGATGTGTTCGTTATCGCTCATAGATCAGGATTTTTTGCGGTTCTACATAGGGGCGTACATGGGGAGATAAGCCCTTTTTGGTCACCAGGTCCACTTTTTTGCCCACAATCTCCTCCAGATTCCAGATCATCTGGATGAACTCCAGCCCGATAGGCTGGCTGTAGTCCAGTTCCACCAGGATGTCCACATCGCTCTCTTCGGTGGCGGTGCCATCGGCCTGCGAGCCAAAGAGCCAAGCCCGGATGACGGGCTGGGTGCGGAAGTAGGCGCTGAGGGATTCACTGAGGGTGAGCATGAGAATAATGATTTTTAACTTATCGAGCCGATGGGGAAGAGGAAGAGGTGGGTCATGGG
>CAYVAP010000330.1:0-5925 GCA_964449365.1 uncultured Bacteroidia bacterium | reverse complement strand
AGTAAATACAGCCGCCTGGCGCGGCCACTGAGTGAGCCAAGAGGAACGGTTTCGGCACAGAGTGCCTCACCAACAGGTAAATGCTGTACCTGACCACCTTATTCCCTTACACCCCTGACCGTTCATGTAGGTGAGTTCCGGGGGGGATGAGTAGCCTGAGCGTGGACCAACTTTTCACCTGTCCCTTTCCGTTTCTTCCAATACCCTATCAACTTAATAGGGAAATAAGCCAACAGCGACAAATGTAGCAGAAAGACAGAGAGGGCCCAGTGAAAAATGCTTCGATTTTCAACATGTCCGGGCGAATGCGAGGAAAAGCAGGTCCAACGGAGCAGCAGGGCAGGCCAGGCGCTTCTGATCTGGAGATACCTGCCCAGCGACGGTCGCCTTCACTCGGTGGGCGTCTGCTACCAGGTTGGTCCCTTTATCAGCTACCAGGCGGATTTTATCCAGAAGGAGGGAATGAGTTCGGTCATTGTCGATCATATTCAGCAATTCTAATTTGCTGATCACTGGGGACATTTGTCCCATTCATATTCCTCAATCGCATGCTCATGAGTCTCATATCCACGCCAAAACCCGAAATTCCGATTTATTGCATAGAAACCTTTGCCAAACCTGAGCAACAGCAGCAGCCTCGCTTCGATATCAAAGTGCTGGAGTCGCTGGTAGAGGACTTTCCCTTTACCAATCGCCCTCACCGCCATGATTTTTACGACCTGCTGATCATCACTCAGGGTAGCGGCACCCATACCATCGACTTCGTTACTTACGAAGTAGAGCCTTGCAGCATCTTTTTTCTCACCCCGGGGCAAGTGCATAGCTGGAACCTCTCGCGCGATGTGCGGGGCTTCTCGATATTTTTTGAGCCAGAATTTTACCTGCTCAATCGGCCCTCGGGTGCCCTACGCGATCTGCCGTTCTTTCACGGGGTGGCCTCCGAGCCGGTGATGTACCTCGATTGTCGGCAGGAGCCTTTTATCCGCGAGACCCTCACCAATATTTTGGACGAATACCAAACCCAACAGGAGCGCAAGTACGACATCATCCGCGCCTATCTGGAAATATTTTTGCTCCAGCTCTCACGCTTTTACCAGCAAAACCAACTTCCCCGCCCCGACCAATCGGGCTATCCGCGTCATCAGGTCGTGCAGTTCGAGACCCTGATCGATAGCCACTTTATCGATACCAAGGGAGTCAAGGACTACGCCGAGATGATGGCTATGACCCCCAAAAACCTCAACAAGATCTGCAAGCAGGTGCTCGACAAAACCGCCAGTGAGTTGATTCAGGCTCGGGTGGTGCTGGAGGCCAAGCGACTGCTGCTCCACTCCGACCTCACGATCAATCAGATCGTGGACAGACTCAACTTCTACGACGCCTCCTACTTCGTAAAATTTTTCAAAAAAGCCACGGGCCATACCCCAGAGCAGTTTCGGCGGGAACATTTTTGAGTAAGCCTCATCCTACTGGACATCAGCCTTGGGCGCGCTCGTTGTTTGACAGCATGGACAGACAGGGCAGAATGGACAGGATAAATAAGATTAACAGGATAGCTTTCAGGTGCTTATCATGCTGTGCTGTGAATCCTGAAATCCTGTCTAAATCGATCGATGATCTCCGATAGCATAAGCCATTCTCCTTCGCGTCGGCGACCTACTGCCCTCTTGCTTCAGCAGGTACGGCGCTATACTCATGCAGTGAATTCCAACCGTTCGAAAATCATCGATCATATAAAAGCCGACCCCCAAAAAATCTAGCATCTATACTACGTGGCGTAAGGATTGTAGAGTTGTAAGAAACTATAACTTATTGATAACAAGGCCATTCAATAAATCAACCACTCTACCATTCAACCACTTTGAAGTATCGATTTTGTTCTGAGAGCCTTCGTTCCTACTTTGGTAAGCAATTCTTTCAGATTCTAAAAATCCAGATGCAATGAAACACCACATCGTTACTTTTTTCCTACTGGCGTTGACCTTGCTCTTGTCTTTGGGGGCGCTCGCGCAAGAGCGGGGCATTCCCTACCAGGCAGTAGCCCGAGATGGCAGTGACGCCCTTCTGACCAATCAAAACCTGACGGTGAAATTTACCCTGCTGCAAGGCAGCACGACGGTGTATACCGAAGACCAAAACCTGACCACCAATCAGTTTGGGCAGTTCAACGCGGTGATCGGTAGCATCGATGCGGTCAATTTCGCCACCATCGACTGGTCGCCTGCTACCTCCTTGCAGGTAGAGATCGACCTAGGCAATGGCTTCATCGACTTGGGCACCACCGAACTAGAGGCAGTCCCCTACGCCAAATCTGCCGTAAAAGTAACCGACGTAAAATTGGGCGAGCTGACCGATGTCAGCGGCGTGGCTCCCACCACGGATCAGGTCTTGACCTGGAACGGCACCGAGTGGGCCCCCGCCACGCCCAGCCCAAGCAGCGGAGGCATTGGCTCAGCCATCGCCTTTGGCTACATCGAGGCCAACGGCAACGTCGCCTCCTCTTCGGGCAACGTGTCCGCTACCTGGAATCCGAACTTCGACAGGTACGAAGTCACCATCACGGGTGAGAGCTACTTCTTCAATAGCTACGTAACTACCATCACCCTGGGCGGGAATTTTAGCAACAACCCTGCGCGGACTTGTCTGGTCAGCAGCTCAGGGGGAGACATGATCGTGTACTTGCTGGATGATACGGATGCTCGGGTGCAGGGAAGATTTCAATTTGTCACCTTCAAACCTTGATCGCCATGAAACATCTTCTCATCAGCCTCCTGGCTGTGATGCTTACCCAGGGAGCTTTGCAGGCGCAGAGTCTCTCCCGGCAGGTGATCGGTAGCCTGGGATCATACACCGAGACGGCAGACCTCAGCCTGTCGGCCACGGCAGGGCAGCCTGCTGCCAGCACCACGATCACGGGATCCTTTACCCTGCTCGAAGGCTTTCAGCAGCCAGAGGGATTGGTCCCGACGGGCATCGAATCTCCTGAGGCGGTTGTGGTCACCTACCAACTTTATCCCAACCCCACCGAGGATGTGCTGCACCTGCGCCTGAGCAGCCCAGAGTGGCTCTCGCTGCAAATCAGGCTGCAAGATATGACTGGGCGCGAAATCTCCGCCCTAACGCAGACCCTTCGCGGGCAAGGCGCTCTGGAAACGAACCTGTCTCTGGCTGGGCTGCCTGCGGGCAGCTACGTGCTCAGCATCAGTGATGCCCAGGGGCAATGGGTGAAAAGCCATCAGATTCGGAAGCACTAGTCATTAGTTTCGCGGTTGAAAGCTCAAGGTTGAAAGTAAATTTAGCCGCTTGGGCGGCCACTGAGTGAGCCAATATGTGGGGGCTAGTGCTTTGCATTCGAAATTCGTAATCAGGAATTCGTAATTTAAAGTACTTTTGGTCAATGTTTTATGCGAATTTCGGATGGTTAATTAATTAATTCCGAAGGCACTGGCCTGTGCCCAAGCCCCCTATACTCCGTTCATATAGGCAAGCTCAGGTTGCCTTTCACCGCTGCATGTCGTTTCTTTAGAGCCTGATCGACTACTACTCATGCGACGCTTTCCCCTTCTCCTGCTGCTGCTGAGCAGCCTGGCCTTGGCTCAACCCCAGGAGCGCGACTACTACACCCTCGCCACGGTGCCTATCCCGCGGGGCATCGAGCTAGAGGGCGGCGGCCTCGCCACCCTGCCCAACGGCAACCTGGCGGTAGCCACCCGACACGGCGACGTCTATGTCATCGAAAATCCCTACCTCGACCTAGGCGAGGTACCGCATTACCGGCGCTTTGCGCAAGGTCTGCACGAAGCCCTGGGCCTGACTTGGTTCGATGGCAGCCTCTGGGTGGCGCAGCGCGGGGAGCTGACTCGCCTCTGGGACAAAAACGGCGATGGCACCTGCGATTTCTACGAATCGGTGTATAGCTGGCCACTCTCCGGCCACTACCACGAATACAGCTACGGCCCCAGCGTGGGGCCAGACGGCAACCTCTACGTGACCACCAACGTCTCTTTCGGCGATCCTGAATGGTGGCGCGGCATGAGCGTGGTGCCCTGGCGGGGCTGGACCCTGCAAATCACTCCCGAAGGCGAGATGACGCCCTTCGCCACCGGTATGCGCTCGCCCAACGGCTATGGCTTTTATGAGGGCGAATTTTTCTACGCCGACAACCAGGGCGACTGGATGGGCTCCGGTGGACTGGTCCACGTGGAAAAAGGCGACTTTACCGGCCACCCTGCGGGCCTGAGTTGGGCCGACCACCCCGAGTCGCCCGTGGCGGTGCGCACCGAGGACATTTACAGCCGCGTCGATCCGCAGTTGGCGGCCCCAGGCGAGACGCCCATCAAGCCCGAAAACAACGAAGACGAGCAGCCCCTGCCTATCTTCGAAGTGGCCGAGCAGGTCGAAGGGGTGAAAACCCCGGCAGTATGGTTGCCCCACGGGGTGCTGGGTATCTCTACCGCGCAGTTTGTGGTGGACGAAACGGGCGGAAAATTCGGGCCCTTCGAGGGGCAGCTCTTCGTGGGCGATCAGGGGCAGAGCAAGGTGATGCGGGTCTGTATGGAAAAGGTCAAGGGCCAGTACCAGGGCGCGGCCTTCGATTTTCGCAGCGGCTTCCAATGCGGCATCATGCGCCTGAGCTGGGGGCGCGATGGCTCGCTCTTCGCCGCCGAGAGCAATCGCGGCTGGGGCTCGGCGGGCGAACAAGCCTATGGCCTGCAGCGCCTGATCTGGACCGGACAAACGCCCTTTGAGATGAAGGCCATCCGCGCCATGCCCGATGGTTTCGAGATCGAATTTACCCAGCCCGTCGATAAGGCCACCGCTAGCGACCCGGACAACTACGCGGTGAGCAGCTTTATCTACAAGTATCATCCGGTCTATGGCTCGCCGGCGGTCAATTTGCAGGAGAATTTCATCCAAGGGGTAAAAGTGAGCAAAGACGGCCTGCGGGCGCGCCTGGTGGTAGACAGCCTGCGGCTGAAGTATGTGCATGAAATTTCGGCCCCTGGGGTACGAGACTACTACGAAAGACAGCCCCTGCTCCACCCCACAGGCTATTACACCCTCAACCAGTTGCCCGAGGGCGAGCCGCTCGATCTGCCACATCGGCAGGCCCAGGCCGAGCCTGCTCCGACCCACAGCCACGCCACCACGGCAGCCACAGCTCAAGTATCGCCCGATCAGCGGCAGGCATCCCCTACCCCACCCCGTCAGAGTCGCGAGCCCTTGGCCAAAAACCAAAACACCCTGCCCGCAAACTGGACCAATGGCCCCGATCTCAGCATCCGGCTGGGCACCGAGCCGGGCCTCAAATTCGACGTCAAAGACATGACCGTCACGGCAGGCAGCCGCCTCAAATGGACCTTCGTCAACCAAGACGATATGCCCCACAACTGCCTTATCGTCACACCCAACACGGCCACTCCCGTCGGCGAAAAAGCCCTCAAACTCGGCGTCAAGGGCATGAGCATGAACTACGTCCCGCAAGACGAGCGGGTGCTCTACCACACCAAGCTGTTGCAGCCCGGTACTAGCCAGACCATCTACTTCACTGCCCCAGAAGAGCCAGGGGTCTATCAGTACGTATGCACCTATCCGGGGCACTACCTCACCATGCGTGGGGTGCTGCGAGTGCGCGCGCGCGAAGAGCGATGAGCACAGCAATGGAGCAACAGGAAAGGAAGGTGCCATCCCTTGCCACAGAAAGCATGCGCATTAGTGCTTCGCATTCGAAATTCCTAATCAGGAATTCGTCATTGAAAGTAATTTTAGCCGCTTGGGGCGGCCACTGAGCGAGCCAATATGTGGGGGGCTGGCCTGTGCCAAAGCCTTCTATGCCCCGTTCATATAGGTGAGTAAATTTAGCCGCTTGTGCAGCCACTGAGTGAGCCAATATGTGGGGGGCTGGCCTGTGCCGAAGCCTCCTAC
>CAYVAP010000329.1:2461-5940 GCA_964449365.1 uncultured Bacteroidia bacterium | reverse complement strand
ACTTCTTCTACAGCCTCCCTGACGCCCGGACCTTTACAAGCAGTTTATTACGCCACCAAAGCCTATGTTACATTTTTAAGCAATGCGGTGGCTGAAGAATTGCACGATACGAACATTACCGTTACCGCGCTGATGCCCGGCCCGACATCAACGGGGTTTGCCAGCACGGCAGGCTTAGACGGAACGGACGGGTTTAAAAAAACCGCCAGCCCCAGAAGGGTAGCGGAAGATGGCTACAATGCCATGATGAACGGAAAACTAGATGTTATCTCAGGTCTGCCTTTCTCACAAAGAGTATCCCTGTCACTAATTCCCCTATTGCCTAAAAGAATGGTACTTAAACAAATAAGAGCTTTGCAGGAGTTAAACTAGTGCTTCGCATTCGAAATTCGTAATCAGGAATTCGTAATTGAAAGTAATTTTAGCCGCTTGTGCGGCCACTGAGTGAGCCAATATGTGGGGGGCTGGCCAAAGTGCCTGATACCCTTATACCTTATTCCCTTATACCCCTAGCCGTTCATATAGGTGAGTGCTTCTAGTCAATGTTTTATACGAATTTAGAATGGCTAATTACTTGATTCCAAAGGCACGAGGCTGGATTCATTCAATTTGAAAAAAGCCTGTAGGGAACAACGTGTAAGAGCAACGGCGGTTTGAGTGCATACTCAAACCGTTTTGCGTTGGATCAAGTATCTTGCAATCCGAGCAGCAAGTACAGATTACTCCGCTACTGCTTTTATGCTGGATCGTTGTGGCCCATCGGGAAAAGCCAGTGCTCCGCCCCTAAGTCCGCGTGAGAACCAAAAATCCAATCAAAAAAATTCAGAAACCCAGAAACTGAAATCCCCAGGCGCAGCACTGATCAGAAACGGAGCGAGATCGGGCCAAAAAGGGAAATCCGGGTTGGAAGAATGACCGAAAATTCAGGAATTTAGAAATGAAAACCCGATGAGGCCACAACATGGTGCATACGGCCACCGGGTAAGATCAAGCATGGCGGGTGAAGCCTGGCGGCGCATGCACGGGATGCTATCGCAGCTTAAAGACTGCGGTTAGCGGATACGCCGCAGGTAAAGAAAAACGCAGAGGCATCCTTCTTTCTTTGCGCCTGTTTTCTCTCTGAGAGCCATTTCAAGCGGGTATGGCAGAACGAGAGGCGTTATCATACAAATATCTGAGCGCAGAGGAAAGCTACCCTACCCCTTCTATGGGACAACCCTACAAACTCTCAACTCTGCTACACCAACATCTGAAACAGCATCGGCTTGTCGTTGAGCACCTCGTAGTTGACGCGGTGCTCCTCCATGCGGGCCAAGAGGGCGTCATAATCACCGGGCTTCTCTACCTCGATGCCCACCAGGGCGGGGCCAGTTTCGCGGTTGTTTTTCTTGGTGTACTCGAAGTGAGCGATGTCGTCGTTGGGGCCGAGCACGTGGTTGAGGAAATCACGCAAGGCCCCAGCCCGCTGGGGAAAGCGGATGAGGAAGTAGTGCTTTAGCCCCTCGTAGAGCAGCGAGCGCTCCTTGATGTCCTCCATGCGCATGATGTCGTTGTTGCCGCCAGAGATGACGCAGACCACGTTTTTGCCCCGGATCTGCTCGCAGTACTGGTCGAGCGCCGCCAGGGCCAGGGCTCCTGCCGGTTCTGCCACGATGGCTTCCTCATTGTAGAGGCTCAGGATGGTGGAGCAGACCTTGCCCTCGGGCACCAGGGCCACCTCGTCCAGCGCCTCGCGGCAAACCGCGAAGGTATGCGCCCCCACCTGCTGCACTGCCGCCCCATCCACGAACTTATCGATCTTGTCAAGCTTGACCCGCTCGCCCTGTTGCATGGCGCGGTACATGGCCGGAGCCCCGGCCGGTTCCACCCCGATGAGCTTCACCTCTGGGCGCAGGCGCTTGAGGTAGCTGCCCAAGCCCGCCGAGAGGCCACCCCCGCCGATAGGCACAAAAATGTAGTCGATTGGCTCGTGTAGGTCGGAGAGGATTTCCAGGCCCACCGTGCCCTGCCCGGCCATCACCTCAGGGTCATCGAAGGGATGTACGAAAGTGCTGCCATGTTCTTCGCCATACGCACAGGCCGCAGCATAGGCTTCGTCAAAGGTATCGCCCGTGATCACGGTTTCCACCCATTCGCCCCCGAAAGACTTCACTTTCTTGACCTTCTGCTTGGGAGTGGGCTGGGGCATGAAAATGGCCCCCTGGATGCCCAGCGCCCGGCAGGCGTAGGCCACCCCCTGCGCGTGGTTGCCCGCGCTGGCACAGACCACCCCAGCCTCGCGCTGCGCCGCATTGAGCTGGCTGATGCGGTTGTAGGCCCCGCGAATTTTGTAGGAGCGCACAACTTGCAGGTCCTCGCGCTTGAGCCAGAGGCGGCAGCCATAAGGCTGCGCCAGTTCGGGGTATTCCAGCAGCGGGGTGCGCTGCACCACACCCTTGAGGCGATCACTGGCGCGCAGGATGGAGGCGAGGGGAAGGAGGGTGTCGGTGGCGGTGAGCATGAAAAGGGTTGAAAAACGGGATACGGAATATGGGGTAAGGTATAAGGCAGGCTGTTCAGTCTGATAGGCTCTATGCCTCGCATTAGAACGGTATTGTGTCTTTCTAAAGGGCTTTCTGAGAAGAATGAGGGCTTACGGTACAGGATGGGCCTCTAAAGAGCCCTGCCTGATACCGTATGCCTCATACCTCATTCCTCAACTATTTCACCGGCTCGTTGGTCCGATCGGGGCGCAAGCTACGCACGGCCCGCCCGGCGGTCCACATCTCGGAGTGGTGGATTTCGTCGAGTTCCTTTTGTAGGCCTGCGCGGTAATCGGGCTTTTGGTTGGCCTCGATGGTGATGCGGGCCTCGTTGCCGCTCTTGACGCTCTCGTAGAGCTGCTCAAAGACGGGCTTGACCGCTTCGCGGAAGGGGCCTTTCCAATCCAGGGCACCGCGTTGCGCAGTGGTGGAGCAGTTGGCGTACATCCAGTCCATGCCGTTTTCGCCTACCAGCACGATCAGCGACTGGGTCAGTTCCTCGACCGTCTCGTTGAAGGCTTCGGAAGGACTATGGCCATTGGCGCGCAGCACGTTGTACTGGGCTTCCATGACCCCAGCCAAGGCCCCCATCAGTACGCCGCGCTCGCCGGTGAGGTCGCTATATACCTCCTTTTGGAAGGTGGTTTCGAAGAGATAACCCGAGCCCACCCCGATGCCGATGGCCAGTACTTTGTCGCGGGCCTCGCTCGTGGCATCTTGATGGATGGCAAAGCTGGAGTTGATGCCTTTGCCCTCGACGAAAAGGCGGCGCACGCTGGTGCCGGAGCCTTTAGGGGCCACCAGTACCACATCGACCTCAGCGGGCGGCTCGATGCCCGTCTGGTCGTGGTAGGTGATGCCAAAGCCGTGCGAGAAGAACAGGGTTTTGCCTTTGGTCAAATGCTGCTTGATCATAGGCCAGGTGGCAATCTGACCTGCGTCGGAGAGCAGGTTCAT
>CAYVAP010000329.1:0-2361 GCA_964449365.1 uncultured Bacteroidia bacterium | reverse complement strand
GTCGAGGGTTTCGCTGGGATGGCCGGTCTTCTCGATCATGATGTAATCCGGCTCGATGCTGAGCACCCGCGCATGGTTTTCGCGGATGATACGCTCGATGGTGCCGTTGACCAGCTTGACCGTGGAGACTTTGTAGAGCGCCAACTCCTGTTGTACCACGTCTTCTTCGCGCAGCACGAAGGCTTTGACCACACCGATGATCTTGTCGAGCTGCTTTTGCAGCTTGTAGGCCATCTCTTCTTTGCAGTCGATCACGAGGATGAAGCGATGAATGCCCGGCAGCTCCGACTCAGAGGTGGTTAGGCTTTCGATATTGATGTGTCGCCGTGTGAACACCGTGGTGATGCGGTGCAGCAGACCGACTTTGTTTTCGGTGAAGATGGAGAAGGTGAAGGGTTCCACAGTAATTCGGAATTATGAATTCGTTATTCGTAATGAAAGCGATTCTCTGTCGAAGTCAATTCAGAATTCTCATCCGCAGGCCGTGATTACCCTGGCTACTCGCATGGGCAATGCCGAATTTCGAATGCCGAATCACGAATTAATCACGGCTCTAGCCGAATCTCATGCACCGCGCAGCCGCTCGGGATCATGGGAAAGACGTTGGCTTCCTGCTCGACGCAGACTTCGAGGAGGTAGGGGCCATTGGTAGCGAGCATTTCGTCGATGCTCTTGCTGAGGTCCTGCCGTGCTTCGACGCGGTGGCCGGGCACACCGTAGCCCTTGGCGATGGTAATGAAATCAGGGTTGATCAGCTCGACGGAGGAGTAGCGTTTTTCGAAGAACAACTGCTGCCACTGTCGCACCATGCCGAGGAAGTTGTTGTTGAGAATGATGACCTTGACTGGGGTCTGATGCTGAAAGAGGCAGCCCAGCTCTTGAATGGTCATCTGGAAGGCTCCATCACCCGCCACGGCCAGCACGGTCTTGTCGGGCCTGGCTAGTTGCGCGCCGAAGGCTGCAGGCAGAGCAAAGCCCATGGTACCCAAGCCGCCGGAGCTCACCCAGGCGTCGGTGGTCTTGTACTTGTAGTAGCGCGCCGCCGCCATCTGATGCTGGCCCACGTCGGTGACCATGATGGCTTCGCCCTGGGTCTTCTTCGACAGCAGGTCGATCACTTCGCCCATGTGAATCCCCCCTTCCGTAGACTCCAGGTCGCGCTTGATCACTTTTTCGTACTCGATCTGATCACAGACGCGAAACGCCTGCCGCCAGTCGTCGTGTGAATTTTCCTGAATGCGCGGCAACAGCGCTTCCAGCACCCGCTTGGCATCGCCCACCAGGGGCACCTCCGCCTTCACGTTTTTGTTGATCTCCGAGGGGTCGATCTCAATGTGAATCACCTTGGCCTGCTTGGCGTAGCGGCTCACGTCGCCGGTTACGCGGTCATCGAAGCGCATCCCCACCGCGATCAGCACGTCGCACTCCTGGGTCTTGAGGTTGGGGCCATAGTTGCCGTGCATGCCCAGCATGCCGGTGTGCAGCGGGTGATCGCTTTCCAGCGCCGAGAGTCCCTGCAGGGTGCTGCCCACAGGCAAGCCCGCCTTCTCGATGAACTGGCGAAACACCTCCTGCGCCCCGGCAATCATTACGCCGTGCCCCATCAACACGTAGGGCTTTTGCGCCTCGTTGATCAGCGTGGCCGCCGCGTCGAGCTGTTCCTCGCTGGGCATGCGATCGGGGGTGTAGGCGCGCACTTGAGTGCACTTTTCGTACTGAAAATGAAGCGTCCCCAGTTCGGCGTTCTTGCACAAGTCGATCACCACCGGTCCCGGGCGCCCCGAGTTGGCGATATAAAAGGCCTTGGCCAGCACCTCGGGATTCTCCGCCGCGTCGGTGATCTGGTAGTTCCACTTGGTGATCGGCATGCTCACCCCCACCACGTCGGTTTCCTGGAAGGCATCCGAGCCGAGCAGATGCTTGGGCACCTGACCACAGATGCAGACCATAGGCGTCGAATCCATCATGGCATCGGCGATGCCAGTGATCAGGTTGGTCGCGCCGGGGCCTGAGGTTACCAAGCAGACGCCCGTACGGTTGCTCACGCGGGCATAGCCCTGCGCCGCATGAGTAGCACCTTGCTCATGTCGCACCAAGATGTGCTTGAGCTGGTCTTGGTAGTCGTACAGGGCATCGTACACCGGCATGATGGCTCCACCGGGGTAGCCAAAAATGGTATCTACTCCCTCCGCGATAAGCGAGAGGACAATGGCTTCCGCGCCGGTTACGACCCGACCGGTCTGCTGGGCTTGCGCCTGATGCGTTTGTGTTGCTGTGGACATGAGATTTCAGTGGTCAATGATCAGTGAACAATGGTCAGTATGGGGGGAATGCGGGGTGATCAGGGTGATCGAGGTGATC
>CAYVAP010000328.1:0-5952 GCA_964449365.1 uncultured Bacteroidia bacterium | reverse complement strand
CTGAAGGATCGTCGATGAAGTTGGCCGGAGACCACTCGTAACTCAGGCCGCCTGCTTGGGCAGCCATGATGCTGAAGGTAGCGATCCGACCTGTATCCACCCGACCGAGGGAGAATGAGCTAGCCGTAAGCGTATTGATGCGGCGCAGCTCACTGCCGTTGGCAGAGGTGTAAGCGGTGGTGTACAGCTCGTTGGTTTCGGGGTCTACGTCGGCTTTATCAAAGCCGTAGAGAAAGTTGTTGGGGGGACCCGTGGTATAGAACACGGGCGTCTGGAAGCCATAGTTCAGCTCACCAATCTTGGTAGTTACCCCGGTGCTGAGGTCGACCTCGAAGAGGCCATTGGAAAATACCTCGCCCATGTAGGCGGTACCGTTGTTATCGATAGCAAACCAGCTAGGCAGACCTGGATCGAGCTGCAAGTCGGCGACCTTGGTATTGGCACCAGTTGTCAGATTGATGGTGTGAATCTCTGGCAGTCCGGTGGCATTTCCCAGGGGAGCGGTGATGAAGTAGAAGTTCTGCGATACCGGATCGTAGGCGGCATCGGTGGGGGCATGCTCAGTCGGCAGGCTCAAAGGCTGGGCCAAAGCTCCTACGTTGCCAGTGTTCGGTTCGATGCCGTAGGTAAAGTAACTGGTAAAATCGGTAGTGCCGATGCAAAACAGGAGATTGAAGTCGGGATTGAAATCACCGGCCAGCAAGGCAGGAAACCCCCCAGGCTGCGGCAGAGGCGTACGCGTACCAGGCGTCAGGTTGCGCAGTTGATTGGCATAAAACTGATTGGAAAACAGGGTGTATGCCATCATACGCTGCTCCTCAGGGTCGCTGCTGAAGCCGCCGACTACGTCATACTTACCCCCCATGTTGATGGTACTATCGCATTCGGTTTGCACAAATTCATCAGACTCTATGCTAAAGGCTGTCGTAGCAGGAACGATCACAGTGTCGACCCGAGCGGTGTCGCAGGCATCACGTAGTTCTACTACGTACACACCCGGATCCAACCCAGTGATGGTTTCTGCGGTGGAGGTACCTCCCCCAGGCAGGGTCCATGAGAACGAATAAGGTAGCCCTCCGCCAATACCGGAGACAGACGCGATGGCATCATCGCCGGAGCAGGTCGGAGCCGCAAAGTCGGTGATGATGTCCAAGGGCGGAGCGGGAATCTCGCTCAGGGTGATGCCAAAGGTTCCCACTGTATCAGCCGAGGTATTGGGCGAAAACCAGCCGTCGACCAAGATGTAGTAGGTCTGGCCGGGCACCATACAATTGACCTCTAGGACCGAGGCATACTCATTGCCCGGCCCGGGGCAGCCGTTGGGGATGTCATCATTGGCCCCCAGCAGGGTAAAGGTATTGAAGTCATTACAGTCGCCGACTTCATACACGGCGATTTGGGTGTCAAAGTCTGTGCCTACGCCACTATTGCACATATCAAACTCGACCGCTCCTGAAGTGGGAGACTGAAAGGTAAACCATACCGAGCTGGTGATGCCCGTCTCGAACCAGGCCGAGTTGCCCAAACCGTTGCCACTAGGCGGAGCAATAGCGCCCTCGCCTGGTTGAGCCGTAGAGTTGACATTGCTATAGCTGGCCGTAACACCATTTACCGAGAGGCCAATGGCATCGCATGCGTCGTCGTTGATCGCATTCTGGGCTGAGAGGCTCATGGCACTCAGCATGACTACGCTCAGAATAAAGTAAAAAACCTGTTTCATAAGAGGAAAGGTTGAGGTGGAGGTTAATCGTAAAGTTGTCGAAGAAATTCAACCCTTAAAACTAACGATTCCCCTGAGGGTAAACAACCGCCTTGCGGGATTTCGCTGAGGCGGGATGACACAGCCGCAGGCTCCCTCTTTCTCTTTTCCTCCCTTATCGCCATACACTCAGCACCGTGGCGGTGGGGGTACTGTAGCTATCGGCCAGATGCTCGGCGTAGGCTTCCCAATAGTTACTTTGTACCAACCCTTCGTCTAGCCCGCCGATGTAGTGAAAAGGCCCCCCCATGGCGGCCAGGCTGAAAAGATGGCCGATTTCATGACGCAGCAGATGCTCCCAACCAGGGTTGATGAAGATGAAGTTGCCCATGTTGAGGCCAGAGAAGCCCTTGAATGGCCGAATCAGTCCTCCGAAGCAACTGAAGGTACTGGTGGCAGGATCGATCAGCACCCTGATGCGAATAGGCCGAAACAAGGGATGTACATATCCCAAGGGAGCAAACAGCACGTTGACCAATAGCATCGCGGCCCCCGGCAGATTGACCGGCCATGACAGTGGCAGCAGCCAATTAGCCCACCCCAGCAGGGTGTGATAGTGCTTGTGGCGCGACAACCACAAAAAAGCCGAAGCCGAGAGGAAGATCGCGCCCCCTCCTGATAGCCAGGCCCATCCGGTCAGCCACCACAGCAAGGCTCCGTTGAGGCCGCTGCTCAATCCGATGATGATTCCGCGTGATACTTCGCCGAAGGAGGTTTGCTGCCAACGACTCGCTCCCAGATACATCAACCCAAAGAGCAGGCAAACAGCTACCGCCATAAGCAGATATGTTCCCTCTGACTGCGCTTTTACCAAGGCATCGAGCAGCAGCAAGGCTAAGGCCCAGCCCGGCAGGATGCCTAGGGGGCTAGCACTCCAGTGCGTTCTATTTGACATGAAAAATTAGCAATCAACATCTGAAAAGACGACACATCTTGAAGTACGGCCTACCGAAAGGAGGGGTTGACTCTCACTCAGAGATTGCTGCGTGAACGTGTCGATGAGGCCGCTAAAAGGCTCAAATCCCTGAGCGGGCTTAGGCTTCGAGCGCAGCGAGCTGCTGATCGAGCAACCTCAGCCCCTCTTCCAGGCTGTGCGGGGTATAGTCGAGCTCTTTGCGGGCCTTATCGATCACAAAGCCCGTCCGGGGTGGGCGTTTGGCGCGCTGCTTCAGGCTGGGGCTATCGATCTCGCTGATCAGCGACTTATCTAACTGCCAAAAATCTGCCAATCGATAGGCGATTTCGTGAATGCCTAAATATTCAGCCCCAGACACGTGAAAGATCCCCTGTTGCTGACCTCGGGCGGCGCTGATGCTGGCCCTAGCCAGGTCTTCGGCCAGGGTCGGGCTGCGAAACTGATCGTTGACCACCCGGATGTCTTTGCCTGCGGTCAGCGATTTTTTCACCCACAGCACGAGGTTGGAGCGGCTCATCGCGGGGGTTACCCCGTAGAGCAAGATCGTCCGTAAAATGGCGTGATCGATGCCACTTTGCCGAATCAGTTGCTCGGCACGTAGCTTGGATTCGCCGTAATAGTTGAGCGGCTTGGGCAGATCGCTCTCGCGATAGGGACCCCTTTCGCCATCAAACACAAAATCGGTGGAGACATGTACCAGCCGAATACCCGCACGCTTGGTGATGTCGCTGAGGGTCTTCACCGCAGTCACATTCACCGCATCACAGCTCGCCCGATCGTCTTCGCAAGCGTCGACCTGGGTCATGGCGGCGGTGTTGATAATCACGTCTGGCCCAAAATCTGCGACGACCGCCCGCAGCGCAGCCGCATCCGTGAGATCGAGCGACTGATAGCGATAGCCCTCGCGCTGCGGATGGCGATTGTCGCCTTTGGCCGTAGCCAACAGATCATTTTGCCCATCCGAGAGCAGTTGAGACACGATTTTTTGTCCGAGCAAGCCGTTGCTACCAGTGAGCAGGATGCGATGCGCCATAAGGAATCGTTGGTGGGTTGGAGAATGAAAAAAGCCTTTACTTGCGAATATAGCCTCATCCCTCAAGAGATCAAGGTCAAAAACACCGTTAGCATGCCAAAAAAACTACTCAACAGGCCCATCTGAAACAGCCGCTCGGGCATGCGCCTTGGCACCATCAGTAGCCCGATAGCCAGCAGGGTCATCACTATCCACACGGGCGAAAAGAGATTGAAGATACCGGGCCTGGGGTAAAAGGGAGTGCTCAGATCGGGCAGTTGCAGCTTGTTGGCCAGGCGGGGGATGCGGCGCTGCCGACTAGGAGTCCATTTGAGGTCGATCTGTACCTTTACCTCCAACCCCAAGATCGGGGTGCGCCAGCCGTAGAGAAAATCGCCTGGCTCCAACAAGGGCAGCATTTCTCCCGCTAGGATCAGGGAGGGATCATCGGTGCGTACCAGGGTCATGCCCCGCCCGTGATGGATGGTCGCCGAGACCTCGCGAATCACCCAGGGGCCTTCTCGCTCTTGAAACAAGTACTCGAAGCCCAAGAGCAGGCTGAACAGTAACATCCCTACTGCAGCCCAGCGAAATCCCGGGACGTAGGTAGCATACTCTTCTCGGCGGCGGCGATTTTGGGCTTCTTTGGCCCGCCAGTATGCCTCGCTAAAGTCGGTCTGCGCTTGCTGATGCGGTGCCGGGTCAGGCTCGATGGGCGACTGGTAAGCGGGCGGTGGTGTCCAGGGCATGGGCTCACGCGGAGGCTGTCGCAGATGCCGTTGCATGTCATACTGACGGCGCAGCAGCGGATCGATCAGGGTCCGGTAAGCCTGATTCAGCGCCATGAACTGGGCATGCGCCTCTTCAGAGGAGTTGTGATCAGGATGCAAATGCAAGGCCCGCTGTCGAAAGGCTCGTTTGATCTCTGCGGTAGAGGCGGTCGACGCCACTTTCAGTAGGTCATAGTATGATTCATCCGAGTGGGCCATGGCAATGGTCAGTATTCCCGATTCCCTGGGTAAAAACAAGTGGGGCGCGGCTTGCTCGCAAGCGATCAACTAAAGACAACGCCCAGCACAATCAAAGCGACAATCATCGTAAAGGTACCAAGGTAGGCACTGTACTCCACATTTCGGCGAAACAGCAGGGTGGACAGGCAAAAAAGCACCACGAGCCACAAGCTGTAAAAAGGACCAGTATACCGAGTGAGGTAGACCGGCAGAGGGAGTAGGCGCCCATCGCGAGGCAGATAAGCCCGCACCGGTACCTTGGCAAAGGGGCTCTTGTCTATAAAGATACGATCACCGGGCTCGATGAGCTCTGCGTAGTGCGCTTTGACGGCAAATCCGCTCAGAGTGGTATGGATGCGGGTTACGCCGGGCGCGGTCAAGCTCCAGGAAGTTTGGCCCTTCGAGCGCACGGTCTCGGCGGCAGAGCGGGTGGCCAAGGCGCGGTCGAGTAGCAGGCCCAGGCAAAAAATCAGCAGCCCGCCAGATATCACCTGCAAGATCTGAGCGTAATACTGAAATCCAATCCGGGCACTGTGCTCCTCGGCGATGATGCGCTCGGCGTGGGCTTCGCTGTAGCTCCGCGCTGCGCTCCGCTCGCGGCGCTCTCCGCCACCCGCCCCAAAGTCATAGGGTTGGCCTCCGCCCCCGGCGCTACCGCGATAGCGTACCCGCTGTGCGTAGCCTGTGCGGTTGTAGCGGGTAGCGCGCTTGCGGCGTGTGCGTTCTAGGCTTACCGCGTTGGGGTGGTGAGCAGATTTACGCAGGCCCTTGAGCCGATCGTAGCGCAGGCTGTAGTGGCCTCGCTTGACCGGATCGCTAAGGATGCCGTAGGCTTCCCCCACCAAGATAAAGCGCGCATGCGCCGCCGGAGTGGGGTTGCGATCCGGGTGCAGGTCAAAGGCTAGCTTGCGGTAGGCTTGCCGGATCTCTGCTTGGGTCGCATTGCGCTCTACCCCGAGAATCTCGTAGTAATCTCTAAAGTCGCTCATGGTATTGAATGCACCATGAAGATAAGCAATTTATGCACGACTTACCAGTGCCAACGAAACGAAGTGATTGGCGCCATCCTGCTGGACATCATCGAGCAATCTAGACAGGATTTCAGGATGATAAGGCACGCGACCGAAATAACCTCAGATGCGAGTAGAGCACCCGATTCTGGAATAGTCAGCAACCCTCACCTATATGAACGGCTAGGGGTATCAGGGAATAAGGTATAAGGTTATCATGGACTTTGGTCAACCTCTGTTCATAT
>CAYVAP010000327.1:2344-5952 GCA_964449365.1 uncultured Bacteroidia bacterium | reverse complement strand
ACTTTCAACCACGAACCTAATGACTAGCAATCTTGCTGTTTGTTAGTGGTCGAAAACTGCGCGTCTGTGGCGGAGGTTACCGGGATTTTGACGAAGACGAAGGGCTGGGTGAGCGCATCGGTGGTCATGCAATGAGGGCCTGGCGCACGGTAGAGTAAGTCTACTTCGAGTTGGTCCCCCACTATGCTCACCGACTCGACCGAAAGGACGTGCCCTCCCGAGGGGCAGCTCCCCTGAAAGCAAGCCAGAATATGGTATTCGGAGAATGCCACCTCGGGAACCTCAGGTACCGGGTAGCGATTGGCAAACGCTGATTCCCAGAGATTTTTCCAGCCCAAGTGGGAGCGTATCCACTCATGGCGGGGCTGCATGATGGCGCAGGAGATACCTTGCTCGACGACTGAGAAGGGTACTGGCGCCGAAGCAGTAGCGGGGGCAGCATCTGAGACCTCGCTGCTACCTTTGCAGCCGGGCATCGCCCAGCCACTAGCGAGTAAAATGATCAGCCAGAGAAATTTCATAGGGTAAGTCGATCTAAACGTATGGGAAGCTCGCATGGCCCTCGAGCATCAGGTGACGCGACGCAGCACCGTGCGAAAGGATACCGCATCTTTACCAAACTCTTCTTCGGCCTGCTCGCGCAAGGCCGGGGCTTCCTTGGTGGTATAGTGATGATAATCGGTCAACGACTCCATCATGTATTGCACGTTGTAGGTCGCGGCAGTGGGGTCTGGCGCAGGGTTGAGTAGCTTGTGAAAGTGGTACTCCGTGAAGTATCCCGTAGCCATCACGTCGGGGATGTGGGTGCCGTGCATCCAGTTCAACCATTCTTCCTCGCGCTCTCGCAACACAGAAGTCGTTATGCTGTAAACGATCATGAAGATATGCTTATTCGATGTTAGGGGTTGAATATAAGAAGAACCTCGGGGCAGGCTAGTACGAAAAGCTGATTTTGAAAGCCAATCGAGCGCAGATGCTTCATTTTCCCGCTTCAGATCGTATCTTTTGGGCATGCAACCTGTCATTCGCCTCGAACACATCCGCAAAACCTATCAGATGGGCGCGGTCGAGATCAACGCCTTGCGCGACGTATCGCTCGAGATTCTCCCCAACCAATACGTGGCCATCATGGGGCCCTCCGGCTCAGGCAAATCTACGCTGATGAATGTGCTGGGCTGCCTCGACACGCCCAGCAGCGGTAGCTACTGGCTCAGCGGCACCGATGTGAGCGGCATGAGCGACTCCCAATTGGCCCATACCCGCAACCAGGAGATCGGCTTTGTCTTTCAGACCTTCAACCTGCTACCCCGTAGCACGGCCCTTGACAACGTAGCTCTTCCGCTGGTATACGCGGGCCTGAGCAAGCACGAGCGCCACGCGGTGGCCCGCCAAGTCCTCGATAGCGTGGGCCTGGGCGACCGCGTAGATCACAAACCCAACGAACTCTCGGGCGGTCAGCGACAGCGGGTGGCCGTGGCCCGCGCCTTGGTCAATCGACCCTCCATCATCCTGGCGGATGAGCCCACCGGAAATCTCGATACCAAGACTTCTTACGACATCATGGCCCTCTTCGACGACCTGCATCGGGCGGGCAATACCATCATCCTCGTTACCCACGAAGAAGATATCGCCCAATATGCCCAGACCATCGTGCGCCTGCGCGATGGCAACGTCGAGCAAATCGAGCAGAATCCAGCAAGGGTAGTGGGAGAGTAGGGGAATAAGTCCGCGTTCGTGGTGATTTGTTCGCAGTTAGAATAGCTGATAGACAGCTGATTAGCACTAGGATAAACAGTCGCTTCAGACCACTAGTGCTTCGCATTCGAAATTCGTAATCAGTAATTGAAAGTACTGCTGGTCAGAATTCTATGCGAATTTCGAATGGTTAATTACTTAATTCCGAAGGCACTAGACATCATCAATTTAGACAGGATTCTCAAAATCAAAAGCACCTGAAAGCCATCCTGTCCTACTCTTGTTCATCTTGTCCAAAAGCGAGCGCGCCAAAGGCTCATGTCCAGTAGTGTGTAGTCGCATACTCCACTCCCAAATCCCTAGGCTGGCGATACGTCCATCGCCTCGTTGAGAAAGTCCAGCATGGGCTTCATCACCTCGAAGTTGTCCACAACTTGGCGCGGAAATTCGGCGCTGAGGGTCGTTTCGTCGTCGTAGCTGCGCATCACCACAAAGCTTTTGAGGCGGAGTAGATCAATGGCGGGGTGGTCTTGATCGTAGCCTTTGGGGGCAGTTTTGAGGGATTCGCCCTGAATGTCGCCGTAGGTGGCTTTGAAATCGGGATCGTCCAAGGTCTCGCGCAGCGCAGGGGCATGCTGGTCGATGTGAGCCCGAATGGCTTTGAGGGTGCTGGTAGGGGGCAGGTAGATGCCACCGCCTACAAAAACTTCTCCAGGCTGTAGGTGTAGGTAGTACCCGGCGTAAGAAGAGCGGCGCCCCCCTTTGGCGATACTGGCTCCGAAGTTGGTTTTGTAGGGGGCCTTATTTTGAGAAAAGCGGATGTCGCGGTTGATGCGAAAGAGGCATTGCTTGGCCTCCAGGCCCCGGATATCCGGGTCAAAGCCTGCGATCTCTTCGATCAAGTGATCGATCAGGGCGAGGACATCCGCTTTGGCGCTCTGGTAGCGGTCGCGATTTTCATCGAACCACTCTTTGGTGTTGTGGTCCTTCAGGTCACGCAAAAAGGCGAACGTATCTGGCTGAAGCATGAAGGGAAAGAGTCTGCATAAATAAAAAAACCAAGAAACCTTTTCTGATCTTGTAAAGCAACCCGTGCTTCGAATAAAACGCCAGGCCCCGCAAAAAGATTTTCAAACTAAGGGGTTAGTTGTATCTTTGAGCTAGTGCTCAGTGCGAACGTCTCCTCTCGAATTGACCAATACCGTTACCCAATACGATACCGTGATTGACCGTTGCCGATCGTTGTTTCTGGCCAAGGCCCGCGACTACGGTACAGCTTGGGCCATCTTGCGTATGCCCTCAGTCACCGATCAGATCTACATCAAAGCCGAGCGCATACGCTCCATTCAGGAGACTGGCGAAAACCGAGTGGGGGACAGCATCGAAAGTGAATTTATCGGCATTGTCAACTACTGTGCCATCGCGCTGATGCTGCTGCGTATGCACGAAGCCCCTGAGCAGCAGGCTCGCCTGGAGCAGACGGATGCGCTGGCGGCTTTTTACGATGAGCAGGTGCATGAGGCCAAGCAAGTGATGAGCCGCAAAAACCACGACTATGGTGAAGTCTGGCGCAAGATGCGCATTAGCTCCATCACGGATCTAATTTTGATGAAGATCCATCGCCTCAAACAAATTGAGGACAATCAAGGTAAAACAGAAGTGTCTGAAGGTGTCGCCGCCAATTATATAGACATGCTAAACTATGCGGCTTTTTGTTTGATCAAGATCGGTGAGCAGGGAGCAATGAACAGTGAACAGTGAAGAATGAACAATGGGCAGTAGATATGGCTCTTTGTTTACCATTGACCACTGTAATCACTGACTTTACTGATCATTGACCACTGACCGTTCACCACTATAATCACTGACTTTACTGATCATTGACCATTGACCACTGTAATCACTGACTTTAC
>CAYVAP010000327.1:0-2244 GCA_964449365.1 uncultured Bacteroidia bacterium | reverse complement strand
TAATCACTGACTTTACTGATCATTGACCATTGACCACTGTAATCACTGACTTTACTGATCATTGACCATTGATAACTGAATATATGAGCACTTACCAACTCGTCGGGATGTTTTTTGCGCTGCTGGGGGTAGCCACGGTAGCGATGTTGGCAGTAGAAGCCAACCGGGCGCAGTCGCTTGATCTGAAAGATCTGCCCATGACCGACAAGCTCATGTGGGTGGTGCGCATCACCGTCGGGGTGCTGTTCATCTACTCGGGCTTTGTCAAGGCAAATGACTACACGGGCTTTGCCTACAAGCTAGATGAATACTTTACCGTATTTGGGCAGCACTTCCCGCCCTTCAAGGGCTTTTTCGACCTCTTTTTGCCGCTTACCGGTCCCATGGCCTGGTTTATCAGTGTGTTTGAGATTGCGCTGGCCGTGGCCCTGATCGTAGGCTGGCGCATGAATCTCACCGCCTGGCTCTTGGTATTGATGATGGTGTTTTTCACCATTCTCACTGGCTACTCGCACGTGACGGGGGCCGTGACCGACTGCGGCTGCTTTGGCGATGCCCTCAAGCTCGCGCCTTGGGAATCGTTCGTCAAAGACATCATCCTGACGACGGTGCTGATTCCGCTGTTTCTGGTGCGCAGGTCGATTCCGCCCTTCCCCAGCGAGCGCATCGCCACGGCGGCCACGGCGGCAAGCTTCCTGCTCTCTGGAGCGTTTTCTTACTATTGCCACGAAACCTTGCCCCTGATCGACTACCGCCCTTACAAGGACGGCGTCGATCTCAACATTTGTACCACTGAGATCACCGACGAAGGCTACGCCAAATGCAAGGACTGGGTGCCTTACTTTCCCGATGGCAATGGCTTTGAGATGTTGCAGGGCAAAACCCTGATGATCATCGTTTACCGCTTCGAGAAAGCCCCCGAAAAGGCTATGCAAGAAGCCGTAGAGCTGGCACAGTCGATGCAGGGCAGTGCTATTCGCCCTGTGATCGCCACCGCAACCCCTAGCAGCAAGGCCCGTCAAACTCTGCAAGCCCTGGGCTACGATCAGCCCTTCGTACTCATGGACGAAACGGTACTCAAAACCATCATCCGTTCCCATCCCGGGTATATGCTGCTCGATGAGGGCGTGGTCATCGACAAGTGGCACTACAATTATATCCCCGACCGTGCGGAGCTAGAGAAGAGACTGAAAGAGAGGTAACGTACTGATTTTAAGAGGTATATGGTGTATACGATTCTGCCGTATCCCGTATTTTCGTATTTCGGTACCTCGTCATCCCGCATTCCGCACCCCATTGCCCGGACTATACCTTCACATCCCTTTTTGCCGCCGTGCTTGCGTGTACTGCGATTTTCACTTCGTGACGTCGCTCAAGCGCAAGCCGGAGTTGGTGCAGGCCATCGCGCAGGAGATCACCCTGCGGCGGGATTTTTTGGGAGAAAAAGTCTCCCTGCAAAGCATCTATCTCGGGGGAGGTACTCCTAGCGTGCTGACGGAGGGCGAATTAGGGTATCTACTGGATCGGGTGCATCAGCATTTTATGGTGGCCGAGGGAGCCGAGGTTACCCTGGAGGCCAACCCCGACGACATCGACGCAGATAGCCTGCGTACCTGGCAGGGGCTGGGCATCAATCGGCTGAGCATCGGTACTCAGTCGTTTTTCGCCGATGACTTGCGCTGGATGAATCGCAGCCATGCGCCACAGCAGGCTATTCGCAGTGTCAAGCTGGCTCAAGATCTGGGCTACGAGGCCATCACCATCGACTTGATCTTTGGGTTGCCGGGCAGTACGCCCGAGCGCTGGGAGGACAACCTCGCCCAGGCCCTGGCACTGGGGGTGCCGCATCTGTCGGTGTATGCGTTGACGCTAGAGGAAAAAACCGCCTTTGCCCATCAGGTGAAGACCGGAGCCATCACCCTGCTAGACGAGGAAGCCTACGCTGCGCAGTTTTTGCGGGCACACGAGCGGCTGACCACCGCAGGCTATGAGCATTACGAGTTGAGCAATTACGCCCGAGCGGGCTGGGAGGCGCGCCACAACAGCAGCTATTGGGAGGGAACGCCTTATCTGGGGATCGGTCCTTCTGCCCATGGCTACGATGGTAAGCTCCGCTATTGGAACCTGGCCAACAATCACCGCTACCAACAGGCGGTGCAGCAAAGTCGTTGGCCCGAAGCTGAGCGTGAAGCTCTCACCCTGCGCGACCGCTACCACAAATACCTGATGACGCACCTGCGGCAC
>CAYVAP010000326.1:0-5955 GCA_964449365.1 uncultured Bacteroidia bacterium | reverse complement strand
ACCAGCGCCTGGTCAGGTAAGCCTACGGGATTGAGATCGCTGTGGGGGACTCTCTGCACCGCATTCCCGCCGACCGTAACGAGCCGATGCACTTTGGGCCATATTATCGCACCGCGCTAAAAGGCCAAAGCACCGAGTTGGAGCACGGATTGCCCCTCACAGGGAGCTACCGCTGGTTTGCCATGGCCTTCAGCCCCATTTTCGACCGGAACCATCACGTGATCGGGGTATCGGTGTTTGCCCGCGACATCAGCGAGCGCAAGCGGATGCAAAAAGACTTGCAGACCAGCGAGGCGCGCTACCTCCATGCCCTTGCGGGGGCTGGCGATGGGATTTGGGAGTGGGATCTAGAGCATCAGCAGGTCTATTGCTCACCCCACCTGTCCGATATGCTCGGCTTGCCTCGCGCTAGTCATCTGAGCGTAGCTACCTGGCGGGATATGATCCTCCCGCATGATCACGAGGCGATCGAGCGAGCCCTCAAGGCCCATCTGCGAGGCGAAACCGATCAGCTTTACGGCGAATTTCGCCTGCGCCGAGCCGATGGTCAGATTCGTTGGCTCCAGGGCAAAGGCACCGCTATGCGCAACCCCGAAGGGCATGTCACCAGGCTGTATGGCTCCATCTCGGATATCACTGAGCGCAAGCACAGCGACCTGCTGCTCCAGAACATCCTCGACAACTCCGTCAGTGGCATCGCGGCGCTAGAGACCATCAGAGATCAAGCAGGCCACGTAGTAGACTTCCGCTACAAGCTAGTGAATCATGCGACTGCCCAGTTTCTGGGCCTCCCCATTAGCCAGATCAAGGGTCGTACCATGCTGGAGATGCTGCCGGGGCATAAAGGCAATGGCTTGTTTGAGCGCTACACCCAAGTAGTAGCCTGCCAAAAAGCTGATATGTTTGATATGCATTACGACCTGGATGGGATCGAGCCGACCTGGTTTCAAGTGGTGGCTTTCCCTCTTGAAGATGGCCTGGCCATCATCTTTACCGACATCAACGAACGCTATGAGACCCAGCAGCAGTTGAGTGTGCTCTCGATGGTGGTGCAAAAAACCCAGAGCGCCGTGGTCATCGCCGACCGCCAGGGGCGCATCGAGTGGATCAATGACGCCTTTACCCAATTGTCGGGCTATCGATATGAAGAGGTAGCAGGCCAGATCCCGGGGAAGATGCTCCAAGGCCCTGAGACCGATCCCCAAACCGTAGCCAAGATCGCTCGTCATTTACGGGCGCACTCGCCAGTGGAGGTTGAGCTTGTCAACCACCACCGCAACGGCACTCCCTACTGGATCTCCCTGCAAATCTCGCCCATTTTCGACGATCAAGGGCAGCTACAGCGTTTTGTGTCCATCCAAAACGAAATCACCCAGCGCAAGCAAGCCGAGCAGGCCCTGACCCAGGCCAAAGAGGCCGCCGAGGCCGCCGCACAAGCCAAATCGGACTTCCTCGCCACCATGAGCCATGAGATTCGCACCCCTATGAATGCCGTCATCGGGATGACGGGGCTGCTGCTCGATACCTCCCTGAACGAGGAGCAGCGAGACTTTGTCGAGACCATTCGCATCAGTGGCGACAACCTCCTCACCGTGATCAATGACATCCTCGACTTTTCCAAGATCGACGCCGGTCGCCTCGAACTCGAAGAGCAACCCTTCAGCTTGGTCGATACCATCGAGGATGTGCTGGACCTGCTCTCCACCAAAGCCAGCGAGAAAGGCCTGGAACTGGCCTACGAGATCGACCCCGCCGTGCCGACCTTTATCCAATCCGACCCTACCCGCCTGAGCCAGATCCTGGTCAATCTGCTCAACAATAGCATCAAGTTCACTGAGCAGGGGGAGTGTACCGTCTCCGTACAGATGGAGGCCAGCGCGGCTCAGAGCGATACCCAACGGCTGCGCTTTGCAGTGCGCGACACCGGGATCGGGATTGCCCCCGAAAAAATGGAACGCCTCTTCAAGCCCTTTTCGCAAGTCGACGCCTCTACTACCCGCAAGTACGGTGGTACAGGGCTGGGGCTGGTGATATGCCGCATGCTATGCGAGCTGATGGGCGGGCAGATCTGGATCGAAAGCGAAGTGGGAAAAGGGACCACGTTTTTTTTCACCCTGGAGGTCAAAATCCTCCCCTCAGCGCAGGCCCCTCATCCATCGCTGAATAGCCAGGACCTCCAAGGGATGGAAGTCGTGCTGGTCGACGACAACCAGACCAACCTGACGATTCTCAGCCGGCAGTGCGAGCGCTGGGGCATGCGGTGCCACTCTTTTTTGTCGCCTATCGAGGCGCTGAGCTGGCTTTCGGTCCATCCTCAGCGCTGCCAACTAGCGATCATCGACGGCAAGATGCCCGACCTCGACGGCCTGGCCCTGGCCACACGCCTACGCGAGCAGGCTTCTACCGCGGCTCTACCCATCATTCTGCTCTCCTCCCTCACCGAGATGGGAGGGCGCGAGCATGCCCAGCTTTTCCAGGCAGCCTTGTCCAAGCCGGTGCGTCGCCGCCAACTGTTCAAATCTATCCTGCAGGTGATGGGATATCACCGCCAGGCTCAGGCTCAGTCGCCGACCAAGCCTAGCCATGGCACGACGCATCTCCCGTTGCCCTGCTTGCGCATCTTGCTAGTCGAAGACAATGTGGTCAACCAAAAGGTGGCCCTACGCATGCTCAGCAAGATCGGCTATCAAGCCGACGTGGCGGCTAATGGCCTCGAAGCCCTCAAAGCCCTCGAAATGAGCACTTACGACTTAGTGCTGATGGACATGCAAATGCCCGAGATGGACGGCCTCTCCGCCTCGCGCGAGATCTTGAGGCGCCATCCCATCGCGAGCGAGCGCCCGCTGATCATCGCCATGACGGCCAATGCCCTCAAAGGCGACCGCGAGCGTTGCTTGGAAGCTGGCATGGACGACTACATCTCCAAGCCCGTCAAGATGGACCGCCTGACCGAGGCCATCGAGCGGTGGTTTGTGTCAGATGGTAAGCCAAAGCAGGTGGTTTCTTGAGGGAGCCTCGTCGCTAACCGGAGATTTTTTACCTTACCAGACATGGGTGAAGGGCAATCGAGCCGATGGTTATGGCTGGTCTGGGTCGGCAGCCTGCTACTTAGGGCAGGCTACGCAGCCTGGCTGTATCCACATTGGTTGCCTGGCGATGCGGCTGATTATTGGGCAGAAGCGGGCCGCTGGCTATCTGACGCAACGCCAGGTATTTACTGGCCGCCGGGCTTGCCCCTGTGGCTGGCGCTGTGGCGAGCGGCGCTGGGCGAGGCCCCTTGGGTAAGTGTCCTAGCTACCTTGGTACTGTGGTCGGGGTTGTTTGGGCAAATGGCCTGGTTGAGTCGGGGAGTTGCCTGGCGCTGGCGTCTGGCCTGGCTGGGCTGGCTGAGCGGATACCCGGCCTTGGTCCATCAATCGGTGGTGCCGCTGAGCCACTTGCCGGTAGCCTGCTGCCTGCTGGCCATCGTAGGGGGGTCGAGGTCGCCCCTCACCCTCCTGCGAGGTCTGGGCCTGGGCCTGATCTTCGGGGTGGCCGCGCTTTTTCGACCAGGCTGCCTAGTCTTGGTACCGGTTTGGCTGGGATACCTGTTTTGGTCCCATCGGCATCAAATCAGCCTCCGCAGCGCGGCTATCGCGCTGGCCTTGCTTTTGGGCGTAGCGATACCTATCCTGAGTTGGCGGGCTCATTCTCCCGCCTTGCGCGCGTATGCCGCCCTGGTCAACACCGCCACGCCCTACAACATTTTTATCGGCAACCAACCCGAGACGCCTTCCTATCGCAGTTGGTGGCTCGGCTCGCACGTGGAGCGAGCCGAGCCTGCTTTCGCGCCTTACTATGCTCGCTTGGATAGCATCCGTGCCCTACCAGATTCGCAGCAAGGCAAGGGCTTTCTGCGAGCCGCTTGGTCGCATGTGCGCGAGGCACCGGGTCAGTTTTTGCGGCGGATGTGGAACCGAGCCAAGGTCTTTTGGGCCTTCGATACCCTGGCCGGCGCTACCCTCAGCCGTAGGCAGCCCCTAGCCGGGCGCTTGCTGATCATGATCGATGCTTTGGCTTATGGCTTGCTGATGGCTCTGGTGCTGACGCGCCTGGCGGCAGGCAAGCTGCGCCGACGACGTTGGCTGCTGCTGCTACTGGCCTATCCGCTGCCCTATTGGCTGGCCTTCAGCCATCCGACCTATCATCTGCCCCTCCTGCCGCTGCTCGGCTGGTGGGTGCTGGCCCAGCAGCCTTGGGCTTGGCCTCAGGGAAAAGCCCGCGCATGGGCAGCTGCGCTCCTGCTGGCCTGGCTCGCCATTCAGGTAGAGTGGGCCTGGAGCTGGCTGGGATGATAAGCTCGCAAACTTTCTTGTTTCATGCTCAAAAAATCCTGATATTTGCCCTCCGATTGCTCAGACCACAGCGATCTCCTTTTTTCATTGACAGACGTTAATAGTTAAGATAATGGCACGAGTTTGCGACGTATCAGGAAAGCGTACCATCACTGGTAACCACGTATCGAAGGCCAACAACAAAGTTCGCCGTAAATTTTACCCCAACCTGCAAAAGAAGCGGTTTTACGTAGCTGAAGAAGATCGCTGGATCGAGTTGAAGGTATCGACCTCTAGCTTGCGTACCATCAGCAAGAAGGGAATCTATGCCGTGTTGCAGGAAATGCGCGCCCGTGGAGAAAAAATATGAGCCTACCCGCTGGGTCTGGCTGCGCTGGAAACTCAAATTACCTTCCGTAATTTGAGTTTCTTGCGTTTTTGGCCACCAAGGCTGGCGCCTCTCGCGCGAGATGCAACCTTGGCCTGCTGGTTGGCCTCTTGCTGTAACATTCGAAATCCTTACCATGCAACATCTCATCTTCTGGGGCAAGGGCCTGCTGATTCTGACGCTGCTGATGAACACCCTGGCCGCTCAAATCTATAGCCGCTCGGGGCAACCCGCTCCGGCAGAGAGCAAAGCGCTCGCGCGCAACGTGGGTTGCGGCGGCAGCACCCTCTTGTTTGAAAGCTTTGACGAGGCTACCCTCCCCAGCGATTGGCGTAGCCTCGACGAAGACGGCGGCACCCCTAACCCCAACATCCAGTTTATCACGCCCCAAGGAGGCTGGCAAGTCATCCCTGACCTCAAAGACAGCAGCCACCACAATCGCGCGGTCGCCTCGCCCTCCTGGTACCAAGATCAATCCCTGCGCAGCAGCGATTGGCTCATCCTGCCGCAAACTCAGCCTATGCCTGCCAACGTGTGCTTTTCGTTTTTGGCTTACTCGCAAGACCTGGCCTACCCGGAGGCGTACGAGGTGCGCATCTCTACCACGGGCGGGGATCCAGCCGACTTCATGCAGACCGAGCCCCTGCTCGTGGTAGAGGCCGAAAGTGGAGATTTTACCTATCGCAGCATCGACTTGAGCGACTACGTGGGAGAAGAGGTCTACCTGGCCATTCATCATACTTCGCTGGACGCTTTTATCCTGGTGATGGATGATTTTCGCTTGGCTCAAGTCAAGCGCCGCGACCTAGCGATCTTCGATCTGATCGAGTGGGACGACCCCGAGCCGGGTATTGAGTATCTCGTCGAAGGCGTGTTGGTCAACCGAGGGCTAGATAGCCTTCGCTTCGGAGCAGGCGAAGTAACGGTGGGCTACGAAACTTACGGCAACATCTACCGCGACGTGCTCGACAGTGCCTTTACCCTGGCTCCGAATGATACCCTGCATGTTCGCCATGACGACCTCTGGGAGCCGCCGGTACAAGGCCGCTACGGCTTCAACTTTTTCGTGGAGCCCATCGAGGGGGACGAAGACCTCAGCAATGATACCCTCTACCAGGTGGTACCAGTGGGGATAACGGTCTCTGCACCCAGCCCCACCGCATGGGGCTGGCAGATGGCCCCCAACCCTACCTCGGGCCAACTGCGCTTGAGCTTCGATCAGCCCCTGCGCAGCCCTGTGCGGTTGACGTTGAC
>CAYVAP010000325.1:0-5958 GCA_964449365.1 uncultured Bacteroidia bacterium | reverse complement strand
GGCGGGTCTGGAACATGGCGGCCCAAGCCGTGGCCTGTCCCGGTCCCATGCGCACCGAATCCGTGCGGAGACGGGTGGCTTCCGCAAAGTGGTAGCCCCCTCTCACGCCCAACGCGAGGTCAAATGCGCCACGCTTGGCGTCTTGACCTAAGACGATTCCGCCTGATAAACAGGCCAGGCAGAGCATCCATTGAGTTAATAGGCTGTTTTTCATAGGGATGTACTTAATATGTGGGTGGGGCAATACCTAACAATTACATATCTCATGAGCAACAAGAAGCTGACTTTAGGCAATGCCACCACCCCTTATCTAATAATCACATTAAAATATAATATTTGTGATGAAGGTCTGGAAACCAGGATAGTTATGTCGTCCCATGACCACATTACTCTTGAATCGGAATCTTTTTCCAGACCACTTAGCAGTCATCGAGTGAACTTTTTTAACTTGATTAGCTCGACTTACCCCTGTTGGGGTTACTGTACAACTATTGTCTTTAATATGCAGATCTCCTCACACACTATTGGCAATGTGTTGCTTTCCTTTTTTCCATTTCGACTTTTTCGCCTCAAATACCTTTGTCTTTGCCAATATCCTATGGACCCATAGATAGTTCTCAGCAACAGTTTTCCCCTGAATTTTCCATTTTTTTCCGCCATTCCAATATGTTCTTGGATACCAATACGTGGAGCGATTTGCTTTACAAGTAGAACTTCTAACAGCATCACGTTCTTCTGGCTGGTTTTCAATCGAAACTCCATCAGGTAATCGTCCCAGGTCTGGCAAGTTAGCACGCAAGTATGCTAAGCCAGTTGTATTGCTCGAACTCAATTTTAAAAGGAGACCGTCTCTCCACATCTTATAAACGTACCCTCCAACTTCGACCTCTCCAAACGCGTTGAGCACTGTTCTGATTTGATCGTCTTGCACAAAGTGCCCATCGGGACTGTCGTTGTAGTCTGCGGACATTGGATTCTCTTCTAGCCACATATCCGTTTCTTCCTCAATGCTAGTATACAAATTTATACAGCTAAAATGATCTCCAAACAGCGCAGGCACCGTATCTACTCCAAATGAATCTGTTTTCCAGGTTAGGTCAGCAATTACCCTCACAAAAACCCCCGAATCAGGAAAGCTCATCATTCCTAACGAATTGGAATAGCTGATGGAATCATACAAGGGCGCGTGAAATAATCTTCCCATATCCGCAAAAGAAGAACTATGCGAATTCGTTGATACAGATTTTGAGATGGTCTCGTCAACCTGATCTTGATTAAAATCACTGGGATTAACTCGATCTTGACATGAAAACAGGAACACAAAACCGATAATCAGACCAAGTGAAACAGTAAATTGACTACGTCTCATAGCTTTGAATCATTTCTCATAGTGGCTCATGATACCTCACAGCTCCCAACATGTTATACTCAAAGAATTTTGATTTGAGAGGAGTTGGTGCTGCAGCTATGCTGCTGTTTGCTTCCTTCCGCTACGCGCTACAACCGGGAAATGGCGATGCCATTGGTGATACCCAAGCCGCGTAGCGGCGAATTCGGTGGTAGGGCTAGATTCTTCCTTCCCAAAGAGCCGCATCGCGGCGGTCCCCTCTCAATCCTTAGTGCCTTGAGTACAAAGTAAGGAACTCAGAATATTTGATAGCTATTCAGGAATCATCTACGACACTATGCATCAATCTCGCCTACTCTCTACCCTTTTCGGCTGCCGGGGCCGCGGGAGACCCTAGCCATCTCCCGCTCATGATGAAGGCAAGTAGCAACGCCGCAGTCTCAAAATCTGAGACGGAAGAAATTTTTTTGAAAAAATTTCCTCAGATAAATGGCTTGCTTACCCCCCCCCCCCTCTTCTTCCTGTGACACAAATGCTACATACAGCTTCCCTTCCGTCTCATAGTGGAAGGTTTGCCGCAGGCGGCAGTACGCCACGGGTGCCTCCAACTCGGCCAGGAGGTCCAGATGGCGGTACAAACTTGCCCTGCTAACGCATAGCTGCCGTGCAAAGGCTTGCGGCGTACCGGTGGCTCTGCGCCGGATCAATTGATCCATGCGCTTCAGCAGGTTGAGTTGCTCGATGAATGACATGGTTGGATAGTTAGTTACATGAATGGTACTGTGGGGAATGCTGGATGAACCAGTGTGGTTCAAGATTCAAAATACTTTTCACCTTCATAAAGTCCCAACAAAAGTGATTCATATGTAGAAGGAAATAGGGGAATATGCCAGTCTTCATATTGTCGCCACTGGACACACTTGTATTCAGGGTTGCATCCCGCTCGATATCTGTTCCCTTAATCCCGATGTTTGATTTGATGGGTTGGGGGGAACGAATAGTGATCAACCACCTCTCCAAGTCCACATTGGTCGGAGAGGTGAGCCAAGACTCAGCCATCGAGGTGGTGGCGCGGCACGGGGACATTCGCTTTGAAGCGCGGGAGTCGGTGGTGAGTGAGCAGTAGAAGAAGGAGAAATGAAGCCTCTGCCGGAAGGTGGGGGCTTTTTTTGGGGCTGTCTGGCGTTTCATTCGTCGGGCGGCTTCGGTTTCGGGACGTTGGTCTGTTGGGCGCGAGGTCGGGGAAGTCAAGCGTAGCATTTACATAATGGAGAGAAAACGCCCTTTCTCAAAAAGTCGTATCTTGGGATATGAACGCTTCTAAGCCACTGACCAACCTACAGCTTGAGCTGCTGCAAACTTTTCGCTACGAGTTGAGCGAGGCGCAGTTGGTAGAAATCCGAGACTTGCTGACCCAGTACTTCGCTGAGAAGGTCAGCGATGAAATGGATGCTTTGTTCGAGGCCAATGATTGGGGCGATGAGACCATCGAGGCGTGGTCGCAGGAGCATATGCGAACCCCTTACCGCCCTAAAGATGAAGGTAGTGATTGATACCAACGTTCTGTTGATGTCGCTACCGCGTCGGTCAAAGTTCCGCCCCATTTTCGATGGTCTGCTGAAAGGTGCTTACGAGCTAGTAATCACCGAAGACATTCTCCAGGAATACATCGAAATCATCGGACAAAAGACCACCGGGTCGATCGCTCAAAACTTAGCGGAGCTATTGGTGAAACTCCAGAATGTGGAAAAGGCAGAAGTATATTTCCGCTGGCAGTTAATTGAGGCTGATCCAGATGATAACAAGTTTGTGGACTGCGCCATTTCCGCTTCGGTAGCGTGGCTAGTTACTAACGACAAGCACTTTTCCGTCCTCAAACAGGTTGATTTTCCCGCAGTACCACTGATAGATGCAGAAGGCTTCTTGGCGGAAGTCGAACGTTTACTACGCTGAGTAAAGATGGATCAAGTAACCCACGATCGCCCAATCGCTGCCGAGGTCCTGCCGACATCCGCACGCGGGCAAAAGATTGACGATGGTCTTGGCAGCGTTGATAGATGTCTACTGAGGTGATCGGCCTTATCTAGATGGTATTATGCCAAATAAATGAAGCACAACAGCCTCTTCGTCTGAGGAGGCTGTTATGCTTGGCAAGGTTACACAGTTGCTTACCGCTGTTTATCTACCTTGGCTTGGCTCTGGGAGGCTTTTCGGTGAGCTTCTTTTCGATGGTAAATCTCAACCGATACGGCTCCAACCACCATACCTACTCCTATTGCCTGCCAGGTACCTTCTGTCAAGTAAGTAACAATTACCCCAGCCACAACAGAGACAAGTAAAACCATGTGAGACTTCGGAATAAACGGATACATAAGCTTATGATTAAAACAGTCATTCAGCGCCAGCAGCTAAAAGTAAATCAACTGATGCATCTTTTAGGCCCGAATGATGCAAATAGAAAGTAACTTTCATCTGGTTTGAGAGTCGTGTTGATTATCATCGACTCAAATACTGCCTTAGCCTTTCCAGGCTAGTGTCCAGCAAGACGACTTCGCCTTTGGGAGAAACCAATGCATAGTAAGGGTAGTGGCTAACCATGAGGGCTTTTTTCATGTCAGCCGCTAACATCCAATTGTCCCAAGGCAGTTCATATTTTTTGGCATATGCACGAGCTGCCTCTGGATCATCATCCACCAGGCCAATGATGTGCATCTCTTCGTCGTACTGTTCCATCAATTCTAGCAAGTAAGGGCGCTGAGCGGCGCAACCTTTGCACCAACTTGCCCAAACCTGCAACAAACTCAGTTTTTGCGGGTGCAGCAGTTGCACCAAGCTATCGGTCCCCTCATGCAAGTGGTGAAGCACAGCATTTTTGACCTGATCGCCTGGATGTAAGTAAGGATACGCCTGATCAGAAGGCATGAGGCGCAGCCGATCACCTGAAGGTGAAATGCTATCTACGCGATAAACTACCCCGCCAAAACGGAGCAAAGGATCACTGTCAAGCGTAGCGGCCCCACTTGCTCGGGTAAAAAGGGGTTCGGCCCTTGCATCCCCCATCCACACTTGATCCTTTCCCTCGTCATCATAGCGACCATTGAAATTTCCGTCGTACAGGGCTACCTGATGGCTTTGTCTATTTAGCTCAAATTTGACCGACCGGGTAGCTTGCCGCTTGCCGATCCACCAGTATTGCGCTGGTAATAGCGGCAGACCCGCCTGAAGGTAAGGAGGAGCGAGCATTCGATACGCAAATTGATATTCTGCCTCTTTTGACTCTCGGTCGGGCTCGATTTGGATGAAATGAGGAAAGGAAGTGCCAAGATCCCACTCTATGGGGGCTTGCCCAGGAACCCAATGACATGGTTTCTCCTCGCGAAAGTTGACATCCTGATCCTTGTCCAGGTAAACAGCAGGACTATCACTGTCATATCGGGCGACCAAGATAAATAAGGTATCGCTTTCATCTGGCGAGGACGCGGAGCCAAGGGCTATATGCCCCCAAGCGGTACGACTTACCTCGACATCTTCGGGTAGCGTAAATTTCCGTAAATGACTAGAATCCATCTTGATCAAAGTAATGCGATCCCATCGCTTTAGGCCCGCGTCGGTATAGTTCTCAAAGTTGAAGGTCAACGCTGGCTGAGAATGGGCAACTGGGATGCACATCCCTACCATCAAAATAAGTAGCACGCTTTTAGTGAAAGACAAGATAGTTGCCATAACTGACTAATTCTGTATGAAGATGAATGGGAGACAACTCTCAGAACTTCTTTCCTCGCATGTGTCTCAATAGTAGAAAAAAATAGAGTCTCTCTCGCTTATAGATAAACGAGAGAGACACGTTGCATAAAGTCAATCAGAGGATGATAGACACGAGAGCTTTTCCTCCTTCACTGTACACGATATAGTGCGTACCGTCAGGATGCTCTTCTTTCTCCATGATAAAAGCACCTGTTTTGATTACCTTAATCGTGTGGGCAGGTATTCCAAAAAAGAAATTTGACCCTTCATTCGACAAAAAGAAGTCTTGTAGGCCGTCTTCGCCAGAATCAAATGCGCTCTTGATCGTTCGCAGTGAGCTACCGCCACCACTGCCAATAGGCTCACAAGTGTAGCAGTTAGAGGGGTTAGTGTCGCAACTGTGATTTTCGCCACGCTGGCCATTCCATGTTCCAGTCAGTTCACAAGGAGGGGCAAGAAGTCGATAAGTAGATGGCGAAACAGTCTCGAGGACTGGCTCTGGAGAAACCTCTGTCTCACAAGCAGCTAAGATGACAGATAACCCTAATAGAACAACCCAGGTAAATCTAAATAACACTTTCATTTTTGAAGCGATAAGATCTTGCCTACTCTCTACCCTTTTCGGCTGCCGGGGCTAGGCATCAGCGGAAGACCCTAGCCATCTCCCGCTCATGATGAAGGCAAGTAGCAACGCCGCAGTCTCAAAATCTGAGACGGAAGGAATTTTTTGAAAAAAATTCCTCACATAAATGGCTTGCTTACCCCCCCCCTCTTCCTGCGACACAAATGCTACATAAAGCCTCCCTTCCGTCTCATAGTAGAAGGTCTGCCGCAGGCGGCAGTACACCACAGAAGCGCCTAGCTCA
>CAYVAP010000324.1:0-5965 GCA_964449365.1 uncultured Bacteroidia bacterium | reverse complement strand
CGATATCGCGCCCGATCTGACCGCTCCTTTTCGCTCGGTGAATGAGCTACGCAGTACCTACTCCCCTGCCCATCAGGAGGTGGCGCTCAAAAACTTCACGACCAAACTCGACTCGATGGAGACCCTGAGCCAAGCGAGCGAGGCCGATCTTAAGCACCTCGCCATGCTGCGAGAGATGGACTACGACCCCGAGTCGCTGCGCGATGGCCTGGTGGTGCGTCGTATCCCGGGCTCTGACCTGATCGATATCGAGTTTACCGACCAAAGTCCTCAGTTGGCGGCCTTTGTGGTCAACACCCTGGCCCAGGAATACATTCGCTACTATGCCAGTGTACGGGCGGAGCGAGCGGAAAGCGCGGTAGATTTTTTTCAGGAAATGGTGCAGGAAAAAAAGGCGACCCTGGACCGAAAAATGGAGCGGTGGGAAGCGCAAAACCGGTCGGGCGATGAGCCCTCAGCCTTCAGGCCGGTGCGAAACACCCTCGACCACATCGACCGCCTGGAGGGGGCTCGTCGGCAGGCCGATGCGCAAGTGTCGGCCGCTTCGCAGCGCCTCGAAACGCTCAAGCGGCAGATCCCCGATGGCGTCAGCACCTCATACCTGACCCTGGAAGCTGCCTCGCCCGGGGGAAGCAGCCCTGAGTTGATGCAGACCCTCAGCGGCTTGATGCGTCGCTACGCCCAAAGCTCCCTCAACAACGGGATCCTGGCGGACTCCATCGCGGCCTTGACCTTAGATCTGGAGGACGCCCTCACCCGCTTTACCCAAAACAACCTTCCCGCAGCGGCGCTGGAGGAGTTTGACCGAGTCAAATCTCGCATTCAGTTGGAAGTGCAAAAAGCCACCAACGTCGAGATGCTGCGAGCGCTGGATATGGAACTACGGCGCGTAGGCAGTCAAGCGGGGGCGGTGAGTACCAGCGACGAATACCAAACGCCCCAGGGGCGCGAGGTGGAGATGGCACGCGACGATTACCTGCTGATGCTCAACAAGCTGCACGACGCACGCCTCTCGGCGTCAGAAATCGGGTCGGGCACCGTCAGCCAGGTCGCTTTCGTGCAGCCACCCGAGGCACCACTCCCTTCACAAACCTTGCTGCTCACGGTGCTTTCGGGGCTCGTGAGTCTGGGCATCGGGGTGCTGGTGATCTTCGTGATGGAGTACCTCGACAACAGCATCAAGTTTCCTTCGCGCTTTACCGCGCTGACGGATATGGAGCGCCTGGGCGTACTAAACCGCCTCAACGCCAGCAACCTCGACCTGGTATCGCTTTTTAGCGACACCCAAAAAAACCAGAGCCTGGAGACCTACAAGCAGTTGCTGCGCAAAATTCGCTACGAACTGGAAGAGATGGGGACCAAAAACCTGCTGCTCACCAGCACTCAGAATGGGGTGGGCAAAACCTCGCTGCTGGTCTCTCTGGCTTATTCGATCAGCCTCAACGGAAAGCGGGTCTTGCTGATCGATACCAACTTCAAAGACAATGCCCTCACCAAAATCGTGGGAGCCGCTCCGACCCTGGAGAAATACCTCAACCGGGAGATTCCCCGGCGGGCCTTGATCTCCAACTCGGTGTTTGATGGGATCGACGTGATCGGCTGTACCGGGGGCAACTTTTCGCCCTCAGAAGTTTTCAAAGAGGAAGTGTTCGAGCTCCTCCTGGCGGATTTGCAGGCTGAGTATGATCTGGTCTTGATGGAAGGCCCTTCGTTGAATCACTACTCAGACGCGCGGGAGCTGGCGCGCTATGCCGACAGGGTGATTCCGGTTTTTTCTGCCAGCAATGGCATCAATGAGAGCGACAAGACGTCGATCGACTACCTTCGTACCTTGGAGGGGAAGGTTACTGGCGCAGTGCTCAACAAGGTCGAATTGAAGAATCTGAGCCTGTAGGGGCGGGATTTCTCCTCGCTTGGCCTTACCTTTGGCCAGCGAAAGGAGGATTTCATGGTTACCATCCTCCCTCATCCTACCTCATCTTCATGCCTGCCATCCTCTATCTCCTCATGGCCACCACCTGTTGGGGGCTAAATTTTCATTTGGCTAAGCTCATGCTGAGTAGCAGCTCCGCGATAGAGGCAGGCTTATGGCGCTACCTCTTCGGGGTTTCCGTCCTGCTGATCGTTACCGCCCGCTACCTGCCCACCTGGCAAGATATTCGAAGCAACCTCAAGCCGCTGCTCCTCATCGGCGGCATTGGCCTCTTTGTCTTCAATTTTCTTTTCTTCACGGGCATGCAATACACCACCGCGATCAATGCCTCACTGATCGTGGGCCTCAATCCCGCCACTACGCTGATTTTGTCCAGCTTCATCTTGGGGCTGCGCATTTCGGGCAGGCAAGCGCTGGGCATCGTGATTGCCTTTTTGGGGGTTACCTTGCTAGTGCTCAAGGGCAATATTAGCGACCTCAGCGCGGTACAGATCTCGGTCGGCGATCTGTGGATCTTTGCCGCCAACATCGTCTTTGCGTTGCATCATGTATGGGTAAAAAAGTACGCCGGCAAGCTCAACAACCGCACCTTCACCTTCCTCACCAACGCGGTTTGCCTCCTGGGTTTTGTGCTGGTCATTCCCTTTCAGGGCGTGGGAGAGGCGACCGAGTACCCGGCCATCTACTGGCTAGCGGCTATGGGCATGGGAGCACTAGGTACCGCCTTGGCCTACATCGTCTGGAATCTGGGCATCGCCAAGGTGAGCGCGCCCAAAGCGGGTATCTTCATGAACTTCGTCCCCATGTCAGCCGCTATCTTTGCCGTGATTTTTGGCGAATCGCTATACCTCTACCACCTGATCAGTGGCCTGCTGGTGATCAGTGGCATGGTGATCATGCAGGGAGGCAAGCTCTCCCGGCGCAAGTCCAGCCGCGCATCGGTATCGGCTGACGCGTCCTCTTCTTCTCAGGGGTAGATACCGAGTATCCAAACAATCTGGCGCTCCGACAGGTTTTTTATCCTGGCATTTTGCGACGCAACATACGCGCTTTTATCCTTGGTTCTCCTTTTCTAACTCCCAACCTCTTTAGGCTTGGCTTCCACTTATCACCCTACTCTTCATCCTACCCCGAACACCCCTGTGGTGCTGTTCATTGCGTTTCGCTTCGATCAGTTACGGCACAAGCTCTGGGCTTTTGGCATGATGCAATGGGCTCACCGCTCCCTGCGCCACGTGCCTGGACTCCAGTTTTACAAACTCATGGGAAGCGGCGCGGGCGATGGTTTTCGTCCCAGCGCAGATTTTTCGATCTACAGCATGCTCACTGTGTGGCAAAGTGAGGCAGACGCGGATCGGTTTCTGGCTCAGTCTCCTCTCGCGTTGGCTTATCAGCGGCGCAGCGTAGAGTGCTGGCGTTTGTTCTTGCGGCCTATGCGGGTAAAGGGCAAATGGGACGGCATGAATCCCTTTGGGGCGGGTGATCCACAGTGTCCAGGGCAGGCCGTGGCGGTACTCACCCGGGCCACCATCGACTGGCGACGCCTGCGCAAATTTTGGCGCGCTGTCCCCCCCGTGAGCCACAGCCTACATCAGCAACCTCACAACCTGGTGAGTTTTGGCATTGGCGAATGGCCGTTGGTCCAGATGGCGACTTTCAGCCTTTGGAAAAATGCCCATGCCCTGCAGCAGTATGCCTATCACAGCGAAGCTCACCGGGCAGCAATTCAGGCCACGCACGAGGTGGGCTGGTTCAAAGAGGAAATGTATGCGCGCTTCCGGCCCTTTCGCAGCGAAGGCACCTGGGCTGGCGAAACCTATGACCTCCTGGCTGACAAGGGCTGAGCCTGCGGCTTATGCTTTCTGGGCAATGCAAGTCATCACGGCCAGGGGGATCAAGCGCTGCAAGGCAAAAAGCGGCGCGGTGAGCAGCATCCCTGCCACGTATCCCATAAATTTTTTCTCCATGTTCATCTGCCAATCAATGCCTTGGCGCTCCATCCGCCCCATCCAAAAAACCGAGTAGGGATCGAGGGTGCCCGAGGGATATTGCCGGATCACTTGCCAGCCGTTGCGGTGCAGCAGGTTACGCAGGGTTTGGGGGGTATAAATAGCCGTGTGGCGCGGCGCGTGAAACCCCTCCCAGTATTTGCCCTGCCAGCGGCGAGTCCAAGCCTGGAGGTTGGGCACTTCGATAAAAAGTCGCGCGCCCGGACGAGCCTGCTCTGCCAAGGCCCGCAAGCTGCGCCCGGGATCGTAGTCATGCTCCAGATAATGCCACATGGTGATGGCGTGGGGCCGGGCGGGCAGTTTCAGCTCATGAATATCGCCTTCGAGCAGCGACAGGTGAGGGAAATCGTGGCTGCCGTCGCGCCAACCCGCATCGGTAAAGTCGGTGCCGATACCCTGGCAGCCTGTCTGCGCAATCAGGGCTTGCAAAAAGCTGGGCTTACCACAGCCAACGTCGAGTACCACTTCGCGCGGAGAGAGCGCCACGTACTTTTTGACCAGCCTGGCTCTCGCCAAATCGGTGCGGCGCAAGTCGCGCTCCACCAGGGGGGCATATTTTCCCCAGGCCTCTGGCCCGCGATAAGGCAGGTAGCTATCCTGATAGTAGCGGCCCAACTGATCCTGAGGCACCCGTGGATGCAAGAAAACCAGTCCGCAGGCTTGGCAACTCACAAAATCAAAGGTCTCCTCGCCCCTGTGCATGTGGGCGGGCGTGGTCAGATAGGGTCGATACTGCGAGCTGCCGCAGACCAGGCAATGTGGGACGGGCTCCAAATCGAAGGGAAGGGCGGACATAAGCAGAAGTTGAAGATGAAAACTGGCAGCAAAATTGCCACTGTTGCCGCTGAAAGGTACGAATGATCGGTCGGTTCCCTTGCCAAAGTGCGGGGCAGCCTCCCCTTTTTTGACTGCAAAAATTCCCCACTACTTCTTATCTTTGATCTCTAAACCATTGTATCAAACCTGTGGGATTGCTATCGACCTTGAATAACGTGCGGGGAAACCGGAAAAAAAAGAAGGGACCCGCAGACGAGGAAGCAGAAATGTCTTTTCTCGATCACCTGGAAGAGCTGCGCTGGCACCTCTTCCGGAGCTTCATCGCCATTGCGATCATTGCGGTGGTGGTCTTTGTCAACGTCAGTTGGGTGCTGGACCACATCATCCTGTGGCCTTCCAAGTCCGACTTTCCGCTCAACAACGCCCTTTGTACCTTTCGCCAAAGCCTCTGCATGGAGCTGAGTACCGTGCAACTGATCGCCATCAGCCCCTATGAGCAGTTTCTGAAATCGATCAGTGTCTCATTCGTCGGCGGCTTTGTCGTCGCCTTTCCGGTCGTCTTGTGGGAAGTGTGGCGCTTTATCAAGCCTGGCTTGCACACGCACGAGCGCAAAGGGCTGCGCGGCAATGTCTTGGTCATGAGCTTGCTGTTTTTTCTCGGGGTAGCCTTTGCCCACTTCGTGATTACGCCCTTTTCTTTTCGCTTCCTTTCTACCTATCAGCTCTCCGCCGCGATAGCCAATCAATGGCAGATCGGAAAAGTAATTGGCCTCATCACTCAGATCTCAGTAGGGGGTGGCATCATCTTCGAGATGCCTATCCTGATCTACTACCTCGCCAAAATGGGCCTGATCACGGACAAGGGCATGAAAATCTACCGTCGCCACGCCGTGGTCGTGCTACTGAGCCTCTCGGCCATCATTACTCCACCCGACGTGACTTCGCAAATCTTGATCTTCTTGCCACTGTGGCTGCTCTACGAAATGAGCATTCGCATCGCCAAGCGGGTATCCCGTAAGCGCGAGGAAGAACTCGCCGCGATGTAGAGAGGTATGCGGGGTATAAGTAACGCTCAAAAAATAAGTTGGCATTCTTCGCTTGAGAATAAGAGATCGAGAGGTCGAGAGGTTGAGAGATTGAGACTAAGAGATTGTACGTCCCAAAATCTCAAGATCTCAAAACCTCAAAACTTCAAAACTTCAAAACTTCAAAACTTCAAAACCTCACCATCTCAGGATCTCACCAT
>CAYVAP010000323.1:0-5989 GCA_964449365.1 uncultured Bacteroidia bacterium | reverse complement strand
CCCAGACTTGAATGGGATCTGCGAAAAAATCTGCGACCGCTTACCCATCATTTTTCACTTGACAAAGCACTAGCTTTAAGCAGAAAAACGGTTGCGAGACCGAGGGCCTCGCAACCTTGGGAGCATCACAGATCCATTGGCTCAATTTAGCGGATGTGAATCGTCCGATGAACTACCTGATCCTCGGCTTGCACCATCAGGGTGTAGATACCTGCGGGGAGTCGACTCACGTCCAGGGTAGTCTGCCACTCTGTGCCATGGTGCGGCTGAGCTGCTTGGTGTACGGTTCTACCTTGGATGTCGATCAAGCGTAGGTGGACCGAGCCGATCGGTAAGGCAGCCATTTCTACGGTCAACTGATCATTCACAGGATTTGGATACGTGCGTACCACAGGGCCAGCCTCTTGGTCCATGAGAGAGGTGGTGGATTGCACGGTTACGCTCTGGCTGGATTGCTGGGTACCACATTGGTTGCTTACCGCGAGCGTAACCTGATAGGTACCGGGGCCTGCATATTGATGGGAGGGGCTAAGCTCCGCTGAGGTGCTGCCATCGCCAAAGTTCCACTGGTATGACTGGCCATGCTGGGAGCTGTTGTTAAAGTTGACGGTGTTGCCGTTTACCGTGTGTGAGAAGTTGGCGATGGGGGCTTGTCCGCCTGTGGTGGGCACATTGACCGTGGTAGTGGCTGAGCAGCCATTATCATCGGTTACCTCCAGTGTGTAGGTGCCACCGGGTACGTTATTGGCTTGAGGGCCATTGGCAGATAATCCGCTCCAGTCAAAATCATACGGGGGCGTTCCGCCGGAGACGTTGACCATGACACTTCCATTGGCCTGGCCACAGGTGGCAGGAGAGGCACTGCCTACTTGTATGGTAGGGGCAGCGCTGATCGTAATCTCTTCGCTGAAAGAGTCGCTGTCTCCTGCGGGATTGGTGACGGTCAGGGTGATGGTATAGGTACCCGGGCTGTTGAAGGTAGCTGTGGTGCTGGGTGCACTCGAATTGCTGAAGGAAGCACCCGAAGCAGACCAGTTGTAACTACTGATGGTCCCTACGCTGTAATCTTGGAGCTGGACGGTAGCTGGCACTTGGCACTCGCTGGAGAGGTTCATGGAAAAGTCAGCGTAAGGCCTTTCGTAGTAGCAAGGCTGGTTCAGCCAATAATTGCCGTTGTTGTTCTCATTGGTTTCCCACACTGAGTTGTAATAGTCGATCAGAAAACCCACGTAGTAGCAACCTTCTGAAATATTGAAATTGTCCAGGTCAAAGCTGAAGGCGATGTCTGCCTCGGACCAGGCTAGCAGGCCCGGTACGTTTTCTGTGTCTATGAGCTGTGCCCCTGAGCTGAAGTTTCCGTCTTCATCGATCAGCATGGCAACCGTAAAGCTTCCGGCTGGCCAACTGCTTATGTTCCCGATTCGAATGTTTCCGTCGAATTCCGACCCGTCGACGTTGATGTAGGTCTGACTCATGTTGTACGACAGGTCCTGAGCGATACTTAGGCCGACGATGAGCCAGCCAAAAAGCATGATTTGAAGTAAAGATTTCATGATAGAAGAAGGTTAATGGATGAGAAATTGACGTGTGTTGGTAGACATACCATCCCCATCTCATCTTTGCCTGAGCAAGGATGAAGGCCATGGGCTGGCAAATCTGCGATAAAACGAGGGGGGCTACCTGATTACCTGGAGGGGTAAGTCAGCAGACTAGGCCCAGGTCAGAAAAAGGTGGAAAATCTAGTTGTGCACTTCGGCCTGATAGATCAAGTCTCCTTAGGTGGTTTTAAGGTGATCGAAAATTTGAACAGCGATTTAGCCAGATCTAATGTAAAACGCTGAGTTTTGTGTGAGCGAGAACTTTACCCTGATCCTTTAAGAGTACCTGGTATATGCTAGATGGCATTGAGGTTAGTTCGATCAATACTTTTCCGTTTTGTTCCTCTGAAGCGGAGACACTACGGTGATAGACTTCTCTTCTCTGTACATCATATAAGGAGATTGAGGCTGAGGCGAAACGTTTAGCTGGAAGCATAACGAAGGCCAAGCTAGCAGCCGGGTTGGGGAAAACAGATAGAGACAGCTCGCTTTTCTGCTTATTTAGGTTGGTCGAGGTTGAACTTGGAATGCTCATTCGTGCAGCATACACATCAGACTTCCCTCCATACACAACCTCATTGTCAAAATAGCAAGTCGAATAGAATACGCCAGCTACGTATAGTTTCCCCGGTTCGCTAGCAGAGATGTTTTCCACTCGTTCCCAAAATGGACCTACCGCAGTGTGGTACCAAACAGGGCTTCCGTTCTGGTCGAAGGCTACAGCAATTGCATCATTATCCCCTGTGCTGATTAAGGTGTTTCCTAAAATATGCAAGGTATCGGCATAATTACCTGCCACGTAGATGAATCCATTTTCATCAACTGCAAGGTCGTACACATTGACATTTAGCGTATCTACGTGGGTCCATTCAAGTGTACCCAGAGGCGAGAGCTTGAGCGTGAATCGCACCGACTGATTAGAGTCTGGATGCCACGCTTCTAGCGTATCTGAACCTATGGTCCATTTCCCCCGGGTGTGTCCTTGTAACCAGAGACTTCCAGAGGTTTTATCGGTAGCGATGAATCTAAAACTACTTCCATTGCTATCAGGATCAAAGGTTTGCTTAGCCCAAATGGCGCTTCCAAACGGGTTGAGTTTGGCTACAAATCCGTTTCGAGTACTCCCTACTGCCGTCATACTAGGGAATAATCCACCTATCCTGTCTGAAAAGCCACCACTTACAAATAGCTCATCATTGTCATTGAGAATCATTTGCCCAATGAAGTCATCTCCTCTCCCACCTATTTCTCTTTGCCAGATGATGGAACCTGAACTACTATATTTAATCAGAAACGCATCGTGCTCATTATCGCTCCTGGCATAAAGATCTTCGCTGCTGCCATCGAGGATCACCCGCCCCTTGAACTCTCCAGATACATAGCTATCCCCGCTCGCGGTCGTAACAATATTCTCCACCCTTAAATCATCCTCGGTTCTTAGGCGCTTAGCCCATTGATATTGCCCTGATGATGAATATTTCGCTATGAAGAAATTATCCCTGTATTCGCTGGAAGTAGTGAGGGTCCTAGAACCTAATTTTGCCTCCTCATCGTATTCACCGACCAGGTATACATTCCCGTTATCGTCAGTACTGACGCTAACAATTTCTTGGTTATCAAACCCTTTGATACCTTGAGCCCACTGGAAGTTTCCCGAAGAGTCGTACTTGACGATGAAAGCATCGTCTCCGCCATCCGCATCTTGGTAAGAGAGGGGGTAACCATTGAAGTTCATGTCTTTCCAGTATGCCCCCACTAAAATTGTGTTACCAAATCGGTCTGTAACTGCGTCGTCCAGGAAGTCGCTCTCAATGCTACCTCCACTTTGAACCCAGTCCCAGGTCTGTCCATGAAGAGTGGTCAGCTTCAATAAAGCCCAACAAAGTCCTACTAGCCATCGGGTGGCCATTACATTTGCTTGCATGATGTTACAATTGAGATGGAAGAAAGTTGGAAATGAATTCGCATTCACCCTTAACAGTCGAGGCGGCTACCAGCAGCGTTAATCCGAGAGAGAGATTTTTTCGTTTTTTTTCTTTCGGCGCCTCCCTGATAAACACAATTGGCTAACAGTGAGAGGGTTGTGCCCATGCTCAGAGAGGATGGCCTTGTTCCCAAACGTTTGACTGCGTCTGAGATCAACCATTGATCCCAATAGGCATGAGCCAAGTGAGCACTTAGGTAGGGGGAACTGTATGGAAGGCGAACTATACCAAGCGCTCACACCCGAAAAGGAAAAATTAGGTTATCTCCACAAAATAGCAGAGGGCGAAAGGGAAACTCCTTCCGCCCACCTGATGCCTAATGTGAGGAATGCTCATCCAAACAAGGGGTTAATAATCCGCATACCGATAGCTATCAGCCTCATAGCGATTCAAATTGCGGTTCATCGCATGTATGCTTTGATCTCTGGCCTTGTCGTGTTCGTGCCATGCCCGATCACTGCTTCGGTAGGTTTTGGGCTTGGGCTTGATGTCGATAAACTTCGGCTCGTAGGTTTCTGCTTTAGTCGACTGTGGGGGGGAAGTTTCAGAACCCTCGCCCGAATGGTGCAAAACCTTCAGGCAGATCAGTGCGATAAAACCGAGTGTGCTCAAGAATTTCATGATGGTAACGATTAACGGTAAAACAAACTGTATTCACCCTTAATAGTCGAGTCCATCATCGGTAGCATTAATCCGGCAGAGGATTTTGTTCGGTCTTTCAGGCTTTTCTTCTTAGAATAACCCTCCACCAGAGATAATAGGAGGCGAACAAGACGATGACACCTCCCAACACCCACCATACCCACCCCCAAGAGCGCTGCCTAATCGGTGCCGTATCCCCCATCAGCACAAAGCCGGCCCAGAGGTTGGGATCGGCTAACCCGCGTTTCAGCAAGTCTTGCTTGGCTTGGCGCAGGGCCTCGTCTTTGGGGAGACCTGCGGCCAAGTACTCATAGAAAGCCTCCATCAACTGGGCCGTGGAACCGTCGTTGACCGCCCAGAGGGACGGCACCAGGCTCTTGGCCCCGGCGTAGGTAAAGCCCCGGGCCAGCGAGGCGATGCCTTCGCCCCGGTAGAGGCGGCCGATGCCTGTCTCGCAGGCGGAGAGCACCACCAGATCGGCGTTGAGCTGGAGGTTGTAGAGATCAGCCAGATATAGCCCTGCGATGCCGCGCAGCATGGTGTCGCTGAGAAAGACCGAATCCTGTGGCCCATGGAAGGCCAGCAGCGAATAGCGCGGATCTTCCATCACCTTGCCGTGGGTGGCGAAGTGCAGGATGCGGTAGTCCCAGGCCAGCTTGCGAAAATTGGCCAGGGTCGCAGCGGTGTCTAAGAAGGCATCGCCGCCCAGCAGTTGCTGGATGGCAGCCACCTCTTCCCGCGTACTCTCGATGGGGCCAAAGTAGCCACTGCGGTAAGCCCCACGGGTGGCAAACTGTCGGGTTGTGCCTTCGAAAGGCGGCGCAATGGCCAACAGCGACTTGCTGGGAGCCTCCCGATGCTCGCGCTGCTTCATCTCGCGCCACAGGGTGGCCGAGAAGGCGTAGCTGATGATTTTCTCCTGGAGCCAGAAGGGCCACGTGTCATACTGATTGGTGGTGGTCGGCTGGCTGAGCAACGCTTCGAAGGGCAGATAGCCTAGCTCACCGTCGGGCACGATGACCAGTCGCTCGGGCAGCAGGTCCTCCACTGGGGCGATCAGTTGCTGGTACAACCCATGGCCCAACTCCCGGCGGAGGTCGCGCTGCGCAATTGGGTCGCAGTCGCCCGCCAAGGCATCAGGACAGCCTTGCAGCGCCTCGGTGAAGGCCAGAACCTGCTCATCCAGCAGGCTGTCGCGGGGGATTTTTTTGACTAAGTAGGTATCAGGCTTCACCACGAAGACGAAGAGAGAGGTGTCGCCGATTAGGTATTCGAGCAGGGCCTGGTCATCGCCGAGCTCTTGTTGCACTTCTGCGACGGAGATGACGGAGGTGGTGTATTTGAGGTCGTAGTAGTCGGGGTAGTCGCGCTCTAGGACTTGGAGGAGGGAGTCGTAGGTACGATTAACATCAAATAACCGATCAATGATTCTTACGATCCTCCGGTCTTCGGTTGAAACCCCTGATTGCTGTAAGTTTAGCCGTTTTTTTTGCAGATTACCTCTTTCGAATTTCAACAAGTTCAACTTCTCAAGTAGATGCTTGGAAACCTGAGAACGGTAAATACTAGCTTGGTGAACAGCTTGATTAAGGACTTGTTGTGCTTTTGCTTTCTCTGAAATCTGAAAGGCGTCTTCTAAGACATTACGCCCCCTAAACTTATCGTCAATGAGTCGATGCCATTCGTAAAACGAATTGCATGCATGTCTATAACTGGACTTTTGACGTTACTGAGAAGCTAAATTTCATCTGGGGCAAAAAAAAG
>CAYVAP010000322.1:0-6002 GCA_964449365.1 uncultured Bacteroidia bacterium | reverse complement strand
GGTCATCTGTTTGGCCTCTTCGACGTAGGCGCGGGTATCGGTAGAGTCCCCGGGCAATTGAGCACGCAGGTGGCTGGAGGCAAATAGCAGCAGGACTGAGCAAAGGAAGATACGCATTATCGACGATAGATATACTTCAGCAACAAGTCTTTGTTGCCTGACTTCAATTCGGAGAGACTAGAGATCAGCCAGCCTCGGTTGCTCCCTTCTCGCTGAATATCAGATAGCTCAAAGTACCAGCCGTCAACCTGAAAGAAGTGAAATTTCACCTTGCGTACGGTCTCGAACCTGAGCTTTTCTCGCTTCATTTCATAGAGAAACAAGGTAAGGTAATCTGGCTCATAGGCTTTGTTGGCATATTGTTCGAGGCGTTTTCCATCCCGAAAGACCTTGATCAGGTTCATGAAATCCAGCTCATGACTCAGAGGATGGATAAAAGGGGGGAGCCCCTCTTCGGTTTCGCCCTGATTGAACCATTCATGGAAAGGCTCGAAGTAGACATTGGTAAACACCCACTTGGACCCCACGTTGGCTTCTTCTAATTGCAAAAACAGAATCATGTCTCGCTCGCGCCCCTGGTACCAGAAGGTGGTGGCGACCTCAGCGAACCAATCTCCCCCGTGAAAATCGAGGTAGATCGGATCGGTCTGATCCATGACTTGGGCTTTGAACTGCCGCTTGAGGCGCGAAGAGATAGAGCTGCTTTGCTGGTCGAAAAGCATGTCGAGGTACTCGCTTCGTAGCTCGGGGTGGTGATACAGCGAATCTTGGGAGTAATACCGATTACCATCTGGGGCCTCTTCACAGTTAAACCGACGGAAAAACTGATTGACTTGCTTGGTCTCGGCGTAGAGTACGCGCTCATCTCCAAGATACTCATTCATCCATTGGGCGTGCAGGGGTTGGCTCAGGCCGAAGCCAAACCAACACAACATACTCCACAAAGCGATCAATGAGCGCAGTACCATAGATCTTGGGTAGAAAGGGGGTGAAGGTTGATCGACACGGAGGGAGTTCATGGCAGCAAGCTGCTTAGTGAGGCTCAAAGAATAACTTCCCCCTTTTATTTCGCGCAGAGTCGCAGAGGAAAAATTTGATAAACAGGGAGTTGTATTTTTTTGCCTAAAATAGAAACAGGGAGTTTATTTTTTGACTGTTACTTAGCAATGACTGCCTGCCAGCAGAGAGGCTGCCCACTTCTCTACCGACGACCGGGGATGGTTTCGGTCACCCGGATATCCCCTAGCAGCACATCCCAAAATTCGACTTCACGCCCGCGAATCTGGGTGGCTTTACGCTCTACGTATACAGTAATGTCCTTCTTGGTGATGTCGCTGTAGCTGGCTCCGTCCTCTTTGATGCCATCGAAGCGCTGAAAAATGGTAATGATGCCCACAAAGCGTCCGTCCGGTTGCTGTTCCAGGTCAGAGATATACTGGATGTTGTACCATTCGATGCGTACCTGATCGTAATTCAGGGCCATGAGGTGCTCGAAGTAGCCACGGACGTCGTAGTACTTGATTTTTTCGCGATAGAGAGACGAGACGCCAATCTGAGCGTCTTTAGAGAAAAGCTCTTCGGCTCGATTGATCACCCGGTTGGCCTCTGAGAATGGCGTGGCCTTGTCGCCGATAATGGTGATGTAGCGACTCAGGTCGCGCACTTTTTCGAGGGCCAGGGAGTCGATGGCGCGCTTGCGTTCAGGACCAATCTCAATTTGAGCACTCAGGCTCGATCCTATGAGTATCAATCCGAGGGTTGCTACTAGGCGAAGAATGAAGGGGGCAGAGGCATTCATATTGGAAAGGGGATGAAAGGCTAGTGGAGAAAGTTCGAAGTTAACAGTTCGAAGTTGGAAGTTAACTATTCGAAGTTGAATACGCTGGTGATCAGCTGATTAAATCCATATGAACTGATCAAAAACTTCGTTTCCAAGCGACTGGTTGGATAAAAGATCAGCGCAGAAAGGATAAAAAGGCGTGTGGTGGATCATAAGCTTTTGACCAATTCTAGCTCGGTGATGCGGCCGTTGGCATCGAGCACCACGTCGGATACCTGGTCGGGGCTCTTGCGCTGGTCCTTCAGGTAGTTGAGATAGCGCACAATGGTGGTGGGGCGGTCGTAATCTTTGACTCCTCCCTGCTGACTAATGACGATCAGTACGGGTGTCTCTTCGCTGGCAAACTTGCCTAGCAGGCGATCGATCTCGCGGTCGGCAGCCTCGGTGCTGCTCGCGTTGGCGATGTTGCGAAACGAGCGGTCGAGGGAATTCTTGAGTTCAGCTTGCTGATCCACGGGCTCGGGCTCAGGCTGAGATTCGCGAATCAAGCGCTCGCGCTCAGCGGCCAAGAAGTCTTCGGCCTGAGCGATGAGGCTATCGAGGGCGGGATCGCCGAGGTTCAGGTTGCGAATTTGCGCCAGGCGCTCTTCGCGCTGCTGCAGCTCTGCCATGTCCCGTACCGGATCAGCCATCAGGGATTTGACCTTGGCCTTCAGGCGGTCGATCTGAGCAGCGCGGGCTTCGGCTTCCGCTTTGGCTTTCTCTTCGGCCAATTTTTTCTTCGACTTACAACCGATCGGCCCCACCATGAGGCCCGCCAACGCCAAGAGCAGTAGCCATCGCATCCAGGCAGTCGAGCAAGACAGACGGCTCATCAGGGGGGATATACCAGTCATCATAATAGACAAATCAGGGGTGATGGAACAATATGACTGCGATAAATCTAGGGATTTTTCTGGCTTATTCGTAATGGATATCACCTTTTTGCCTGGAAGGTCAAAGCACCCGCCTTTCCGCCGTGCTGATCTTAGATCTACCGTAATTACCTACCGCGAAATCATCTGCTCCATTTCTGCTGACATCGCCTGCCTCATTTACTGAGCGTCCCACAAAGTTGCCTTGTCGACGGCCTTCAAACGCAAGCCCATGGGTACCATCAAGCGCCGGGGCACCCATAGCAATATCATCTATTCCACCGCTGTCCACATCCCCAATGTCGTCTACTCCCAATCCCAAGGGGCTGCAATTATTAGTCAGGCTATATTTCGATTGCGAATCCATTGCCATGAGCGACTCGCCCTGCCCTACGCATCAAAGCTCAGCTTGAGGCCCGGCAGCAGATCGTACACCCCGCGCGACTTGCGCTTGAAGAGGCGGCGGTTGTACTTGTCGTCGCGGTCGATTTCGTTTTTGGCGAGGATCGAGTTGACGTACTGCCGCCTGCGGCGGTAAGGAGCCAGGACGCTGTCGGGCATCAGTTCGAGGTAGTCCATGAAATCATCCATGGTCAAGCCCTGCATAGCGGGTGGATCCTTGGGATCGACCACTTCGCTGCGCACCGCCAACAGGTAATTGACCAAAAAGTACTCCATGCTGCGGGCGTTGAGCTTGCGCCGCTGCCCCTCCGACTCGATCTTGATAGCGTCGGGCGCCAAGAGGTGATAAAAGCGCTCCAGCTTCCTCTCATCAAAGTGCTCCAGCTCGAAGCCCAGCAGGGCATAATGCAGGGCGATCTGATTGGTGGCGTCCGTGGTCAAGAGGGGGGCCTCTTCTCCCAGGAAATAATCCACCAGGTTTTCCTTACCGTAAAGCACCGCTAGCATCAGGCCCGTGCGCTGCCGCTGTGGCTCACGGATATCCAGGCCGTAGGTTTCCACCAGCCGCTTGACCTTGTTGAGATTGCCATTTTTGACCGACTTTTCCAGGCCGCGCTGGTCTTGCTGGTACGCCTGTATAAACTGCTTGGCCGGCCCATAGCGCGCCTTGCGGTAGAGCCGGTCGATGAGCTCGAGCTGCTGATGGCTCTTGGCGTACTCGAAGAGTTGCTTGCACTGCGCTTGGTCGGCTACATTGGCCGTAAAGACCGACTGCTTGAGGGCTTCTAGCTGCTCAGGACTCAGGTAGGCCACCCCCCGAATGCGGTCGCGGATTTCCTGGGCCTGCTCGAATTTGCCTTGCTTCTCCAAGCGCCGCGCCTCCTCCAGCCACTCCGCGTCAGTAGAGGCTTCCTGCTGCATCTTTACCTGCTCCTGCGTATCCGAGACGCGCAGCAACTGCAGCAAGTCCTGCTTGGGCTTGGCCTCGATGACAAAGAGGTTTTTTACCGCCCGGGTGAAGGCCACGTACAGCGAGTTGATGTAAAACTTGTAGGCGTCAAGGTCTTTGTCCGCTTTGTCCTTGGCCCGCCCAAATTGGAAGTTCTCGTCCTTGAGGTCCTCGCTACCGACCCCCTTGGTGATCTCGCGAAATTCTTTCTCGTGGTCAGAGACGAAGTTGACCAGGATGATGTTTTCATACTCCAAGCCCTTGGCCTCCTGCACCGAAAAGACCAGGGGCGTCTTGAAGTGCTGACGCACCTTGGCCTTTTGCTCTTTTTCCATCACCAGCACCGCGTATTTGGCCGAGTTTTGGGTCTTTTGGTTCAGCTCCTTGCGGATTTTCTCGCTGTCTTTGAAAAAGGTAATGTCTCCCTCGTGCTTCGAGACGGTATCGATCAGGTAGGTGCTCTCTTTGTCGATGGAGCCAAAGCGGGCGTTTTTGACCTTGAGCAGGTCGTTGGAGAGCTGCGTGATGCGCTGCGAATTGCGGTAGTTGGTCTTGAGGATGCGCACCGCGCTGCCCTTGAGCTTGGCCTCGAAGAAGAGGGTCTTGATCTTGGACCAGGAGAAAAAATTGGGGTGGACGATCTGGTTGGAGTCGCCGCTGAGGATAAAGTTTTGCGGCTTGCTCAGCGAGCGCAAAATCAGCATCAACTGCACGTTGGTGATGTCTTGCACCTCATCTACCACCACAAAGTCGTAGCGCGGCTGCACCCGGTCGAGGTAGTCGAAGGCCACCATGTTGGCATCGTAGAGCTGCTGCTCTTGCAAAAACTGCAAGTATCGCTCGAAGAGGTCATACACCGCTTTACGCTCTTCTTTGAGGAAAATCGACTGCTTCACCCCTAGGGTCAGGTACTCCTCTCGGCTGAGGCAAGCCGACTCTGTTACTGAGCCAGTCAGCACCCCCTTAAATTCTTCGAAGAGCTTGTGGGCATCTTTGAACTTGTATTGCTGCCGATAGCGCTGATACCAGCCCTCGAAGTCTCGCTGCGTGACCTCGCGCCCCTCCGGCACGTGGATACCTTCGAGGTATTCGCGAAAAGACATAAAGTCTACTTCCTGCTGCTCATTTTCATAGCCATTACTGAAGTAGATGCGCTGGGCATTTTCCACCAGATAGGACGAAAGCGATAGGTAAGCCACGCTGCCGCGAAACTCCTTCATCTTTTCCAGGGTCAAAGCCGTCTTGCCGCTCCCGGCCGAACCAATGATGATCAGCGGCGGGCGCAGGGCCAGGATGGAATGCTGCTCCTCATCGAAAGAGATGACCTTGTCGAGCAGGTGAAAAGTAGGGCGCTGCGGATTGGCGTAGAGCAGCGTCGTGATGTCCTGCTCGGGCGGCTCGGGCTGGCTGACCGGCTGCAACTTCCGCTCATCCACTTTAGCCCCCCGCAAAAACTTGGAGCTGGCGTAGTCGTGTGCATGAATCACCTCTAGCAGCAGCAGGTAGGTCTCGCCCTGGTAGCGGGCAAATTTGAAGAGCAGCCGGTTGCTCCGGTCGAGCTTGGCCCGGTACAGACCGTCGGTACCTGTCATTTTTTTGACGTCAGCCGACCTAAAGTCGCCCTTGGCCAGTTGTTGAGCCGTCTGTTCGACCTGATCGGCCAGCGGACCAGGGTTGAGTTCGTTGTATCGCAGCAGTTCGGGCATATCAGAATATGAAGCGCAAAGATAAATAGCTTTCAGGCTACAAGTTAATGCCTATTTTTGGGAAAAAAGCAACTTGGGTATCTGCGAGCCCACTAACCGCATCCCCAAGCGCCATTTGAGGCGACGGGAGGTATAAGGGTGTAAGGGTGTAAGGGTGTAAGGGTGTAAGGGTGTAGGGGTATAAGGGTGTAAGGATATAAGGGTGTAAGGGTGTAAGGGTGTAAGGGTGTAAGGGTATAAGGGTATAAGGG
>CAYVAP010000321.1:0-6025 GCA_964449365.1 uncultured Bacteroidia bacterium | reverse complement strand
CAGTAGGTCGAAAAGCGGCCGCAGCAGCGCGGCGATTTGCTCGGCGCTGGGAGCTGCCTCCTCCGCGAGGTCGCGGCAGGCGGCTTCGAAGCGCTGCTTGGCCTGGTCGGGACTGGCCTGGCTGATCAGGGCCAGCAGCACGGGTGTGTCGCGGGCAAAAAAGGGCTCCCAGTCGCCCTCGATCTGGTGCTGGAGGTTGTAGTAGTGAATCTGCCGGGCAAAGCGATGGGCAAATACCAGGAAGTCGGCCAGTTGCCGCTCGTCTACCGGCACCCGATCGGGGGGTAGCATCGCGGGTTGGCGCTGCGTTTGGCTGCGCCCGTCGCGAATCAGGGGGTTGGGGATGTCGCAGCAACGATTCATGGGGTGCCAATGCCTTCTTCGAGGTAAAAGGGAAAGACGTAGTTGGAGCGGGTGTTGGTACTCACGATCAAGTAATCGATCGAGAGGCGCACTAGCCCTTGGGTTTGCTCGTCGAGCGAGAGATCGAGGTTTTCCAGCTCAATGCGCGGCTCGTGGTAGATGATGGCGGTCTCGACCTGGTCTTTGATGAAGGTGATGACCGAGAGCGAGAGCGGCTCGAAGAGCAGTTGATCGAGGTTGCAGCCGTAGGTAGGCTGCATCACCCGCTCGCCCAGGGTGGTGGAGAGCAGCAGATGCAGGCTCTGCTGAATATCGGTTTCGGCCCTGACCATGTCCACCGCTCTGGCCTTGCGGTCAAAGGTGGGCGGAAAACTCCAGCCGGTACCGAGATATGCTTGTTCGTTGGTCATGATTCGGGGTCAGTTGATTTGCACGAGCGAGCCTTTGAGCACGGCGATGGCGCTGGTGGAGACTTCGGCCCCGGCGCTGCCTTCGGCTTTGAACTGCGCCTGGGCGGCCAGGCTCACGTTGAGGCCCTCGGCGCTGAGGTCTTGGGCCGCCTTGAGGGTGAGCTTGCCGGTGGCGTCGAGGGTGATGTCCTTGCCGCTCTTGAGGGTGATGCCTGCGCTATCGAGGGTTACCTCGTTGCCGTTGCTGTCTTTGATCACGATGGAGGCGGCGTCGTCGTCCATCACCAGCGAATGCCCCCCAGGGGTATCCACGGTGATGCTTTTCTTGTCGTCGTTGAAGAGCAGGCGCAAGCCTTCGCGGGAGAAGTAGCCCTTTTCGGGGTTGGCGGCCTCGGCGGTCAGAGGGGCGGCCAACTTGCTGCTGTGCAGCATGCCCAGGATGATGGGGTCGCGGGGGTCGTCGTTGAGGAAGCCCACCACCACTTCGTCGTCCAGCTCGGGGCGAAAGAAGGTGCCGCGCTGCTTGCCTGCGTCGAGGGTGGCGACCCGCGCCCAAAGGCCCTCGCCGTTGGGGTCGATCAGCGGCAGCTTGACCTGTACCCGGTGCTCGCCGTCGGGGTCGTCGGCGATTTTGGTGACCTTGCCGATCTGCAAGCCGTTGATGCCAGGCAGCAGCCCCCCGGCGGGCAGGGCCATCACATCGCGGCGATCCGCCAGCCAATCGGGTGCCAATCCGATTTGCACCCACATCAGCCAGTTGTTGTCGCGAATCTCATGGCGCACGCCCGAGACGTAAGCCAGACCGTTGAAGCGGTTGCCCAGTCCCTGCAATTCGATCAGGGTGTCGGGCTTGACGGCCGCACTGCCAAAGCAGTGTAGCCGTCCCTGGATCTTGGCCAGGCGGCTCTTGAGCAACTGCGCATCGGCCCAGGCGGTTAGCTCCTGATCGGAGACTTTGCCGCCGTGGCGCAGTTCGTATGCTTTGAGGCCAATCACGTCCGAGAGCTTTTTGCCCGTGAGGTTGCCCTGGTTGTTGACGGAGGGTTCTTGGCCCGTCTTCTCGGCCACTTGCTGCTTGGCTTGGTTCCAACTGCTGGCTTTGGTGGCTTTGAGTTGGGTGCGGGCGTCCATTTCGGCCTCGAATTCCAGCAAATCCACCCCGTAAGTCAGCGTCCCCACGGTGCTGCCACTGGTGGCGGGGGCTTTGATCTTTAGGTCGCCGTTGTAGACCACAGCCAGCAGGCCATTGGCCTCGGCCCGAGACAGCACGAAGTCCCAGTCGCTGCAATGGTACTGCACCAGTTCGGGGTGCTTTTCGGGGGTAGTGGCAACGGTGGCCCTGAGGCCGGCGTATTCGCCCAAAATTTGCTTTAAGGCGTCGGAGTCTTTTTTGTCCACAAAAACGCGATCCTTGCGCCCGATGGTGGTTCGCACGGCGGCATCTTTGCACTCCAAGGTCAGCTCGGAGTTGCCCTCGGCACGCACCCGCACGGCGTGGCGAATGACGATGCCCTTGAAGATGGACTGGTTGTTGGCGTCGTATCCCACGGCGATGTCGATCTCAGCGCCCGGCTCGAAGTGGCGCTCATTGCTCAGGGCAAAATCTTCCTCGCTGGCCTCCCCGTCGCGCAGCACCAGCCGGGCAAAGGGGATGCGGTTGAGGTCGTGGGTGACGGTGATCGCCAGCACTTCTACCTCAGGCGTGATGTCGCTGCCATTGGCCAGGATGCTGAAGCTGACCAAATCATGCACGGAGTCGTTGGGAACCAGGCTTGGGCTGCTCATTTGCGGGTTTTTTCGACGGGTGGGAAGATCAGGTCTTGGTTGGGGGCCAGGCGACGCACGGAGCCAAGGTTGTTGACGCGGGCCACTTCGAGGTAGTAGGCGGGGTCGCTGTAGATGCCATAGGTGAGCTGGTCGAGGCGGTCGCCGCCTTTGACCTTGCGCACGTGGGTGATGTCAGGCGATTGCTTGCCTTCCTTCTTGACCCGTAGCTCCTGCTCGACGTAGCCCAGATATTTGGTGGTCAGCTTGGCGCGCAGGGGTTTTCCTTCGGGGCTGAAGAGGTTGTAATTGACCTGACACTCCGTGAGTAGGCCTTTGAAGATGAAGCTGCCCCAGATGACCTTGAGAAAGGCGGGCTTGTGGGTGTCTTTCTTCATCACATACACCGCATCGAGGAAGCGGCGCACCTGATCGGGCACATCACGGTGAAATTCACCGGGTTTTTCCTTATTGGGCACCACGCCAGTGCCGTCGAGGGTAAAGTCGAGGCTCAGCTCCTGGGGCTTGGTCTGCTTGTATTTGGGGTCAAACTCTTGGGTGCCCTGGGCCTGTTTTTCGTCGTGCTCGACCTTGAAGGACTGCGAAAACTGCTCGGGATTGATGGGCGCGACGAACTTCTTCGCCGTGTCCTCCTGCCGGAAGCTCTTGTCCCTGAAGACGTGGAAGGTCAGTTTGCCGGTTTCTCCTGTCATCTTAGCGTTCGGATTGTTCGCGTAGAGCCCGCATTACCTCACGGATGATTTCAGCCACCAGGGTTTCACGATCGGCTTGGCCGCCAGCGCTACTGCGCGAGCTGCCGCCCCTGCTCCCCGTGTCAGAGCCGCCCGGGGAGACCGTGGTGCGAATGACGAGCTCTCGGATTTCGATGGGCATAGGTTGGAATGGTTGAATGGTTGATTTTCTGAATGGCTGAATGGTAGAGCCTATCCTGCGGCGTCGATTTTCCACGGAAGTTCGTGGGCTGCCCTCCTGCGACTTTCTGTTCTCTTGCCCCACTTTCAACTTTGAACCCTCAACCAGGAACTTGCTCAAGCATACTTGACCGTGAAATACTGATAGTTGAGTTCCAGGGTCTCGATGGCCAGGGCGCTTTGCTCGGCATCGAGGTCGGAGAGGTTCCACTTCTTGGGCCAGGCGTTGACCAGGTCCCAGACCACGAGGTTTTTCAGCTCGGTGCCGGGCTCATTGGCGCTCACGTTTTGGTAGCCCTTGAGGCGCACCTGCACGTTCATGGGGCGAATGTCGAAGTTGAACAGCGCATCGGTGAACCAGGCGATCAGGTTGGAATGGTCCACCAGGCCACGCTTGAGCACCAGAGGCGAAAACTTGGTACGCGTCGGTAGCTGATGTTCGAAGCGATTCTCGCCCCCTTCCTTCAGGCTCTCCGACTGAAACTCCACGTTCAGCCCGCTCACGCTCTGAAAGCGCGTTTCCACTGGCTCTTTGTCCAGTCCTTCGTCCTGAAAGACCACTTCGAAGAAAAAACTGACAGGCGGATAGCGGTTGGACATGGAGTGATTCGTAATTCGTAATCCGTGATTCGTAATTTGGTACCGAGCGGAGGATCCCTTACCTAGCAGACGTACACCGCATACCGCATACCGTACACCGTACACCGCATACCGTCTGACCAGGCAGGGCTTAGGCGTCGGTTATTCATTTTGCATGGTGAGGCCCTCGTGCGCGATCTCGACGGTCTCGATGGCGGTTTCGTTGCCATCGGCTTTGAGGTCGGTAGAGGTAACCTTGGTCACCCAGGAGTTTTTCACCTTCCAGACCACGACGGGCTCGTGCGACTCATTGAGTAGGCTGATGGTGAGGTCGCGGCGCTCGATGGTATTGAGGGCCACGGTGTTCCACCAGGCATAAAAATCATTGTCGCCTGCGAAAATGCCGCGCTTCATGGTGATGTTGCCATACTTTTGCATGCCGGGCATCTTCAGCTTGTGGTACTCAGGGCTGTTGCCCTCGCGGTACTCGATCACTTCGGTCTCGACCTCCAGGCCGGAGACTTCGGTAAAGCCAATGCGGGTACCCCCCCAGTCGACCTGGAAGTGAAACTTTGGTAATGGATAATCTGCCATGGGTATTTGATTCGAAATTCGGAATTGGTGATTCGTAATTGATTGCGGGGCTGGAGTTGGCATATGGTATGCGGTATACGGGTTTGACAGCCATTGCCTTATGCCGTATTCCCCTAACCAATCGCGCTCGACCCTTATCCCTCTAACCACCCCTGCTCATCACGCCTCGGCCATCTTGTGCGAGAAGCGGAGGATGATGAACTCAGCGGGGCGCACCACGGCCATGCCGATCTCGACGATCATGCGGCCTTCGAGGATGTCGAGGGCGGTCATGGTGGTGCCGAGGCCGACGTTGACGAAGAAGGCTTGCTCAGGCTTAGCCCCTTGCAGCGCCCCGGCCCGCCATTGCAGGATCAGGAAATTTTCGATCATGGCGCGCACCTTGGTCCAGGTGTTGGCGTCGTTGGGCTCGAAGACGTAGCGCTCGGTGGCCTTTTTGATGGACTCCTCGGCGAAGTTGAAAAAACGACGGACGGGTACGTAGCGCCACTCGTTGTCGTTGCCGGCCAGGGTACGCGCGCCCCAGATGAGGGTACCTTTACCCGCGAAGCTGCGGATGGCGTTGATCGACTTGCCAGAGGTGTCCACGTTCAACCCTTCCTGCTGCGCACTGGTGATCATCACCGCCGGCTCGATCACCGAGGACAAGGCCACGTTGGCAGGAGCCTTCCAAACGCCACGGGCGTTGTCAGTTTTGGCATACTGCCCGGCGACCAATGGCGAAGGCGGCATCCGCATAGGGATGGCATCGATGGCGGCTTTGGAGAGGTTGTAAAGGATGGCATTGCCCGCGCTAGGGTCAGCGTCAGAGGGAGCTAGCGCATCCATGGTGCCAGCGTCAGGGCCTGCGCTAGTGGCTCCAGTGGGATCCGTCTGGTTTTGTACGATGGTCACATCGGCATCCTGGTAGGCATAATTGAAAATGGTGTCGACGTTGGGCGCATAGATGGCCCCGTACTTCAGGTTGCCGATGGGTAGCGATGCGCCACGAAAAGTAGTCGCTGCGTCGAGGATGGTCTCAGTGTTGCCAGGCGGCAACAGGTCCATGATCACGAAGCGGTCTTGTAACTTTCCACCCTGATCGAGCGCCGCGCCGTAAAGCCCAGCGATGGTGCTCATATCACCGATGGCCTGGGCCTCGGGAAAGAGCAGCAAGGTGATTTCATCGACTTTTTCGGCCTCCGCGAGCGAAGCCGCCAAGGCACTGTCGAGGATGACTCCGGCCGCAGCACTAGTCAACCCCGACGAAATGATGTAGCAAGGGCCGCCCCCATTGGCATAAAATGCCTCCACCGCGTAGTACATGTTGTGGTTGGAGGGGGTATCGATCGCAGCGTTGACTTCGCGGCTGATCACATTGCCATCGCCGTCTACTTGCTCATC
>CAYVAP010000320.1:0-6035 GCA_964449365.1 uncultured Bacteroidia bacterium | reverse complement strand
TGGTTATCAATGTTTTAGAAACTACGGAAGGTAGCGCTGAGCGTCAAAAGTCCAGTAAGTAGCGCAGCAAACTCTGCCTCAGGGCTTGTGCCACTGGACGGTTGCGCAGGTCTCCACTCAAGTCCAACGAGGTAATGAGCATCCGGCCCGGGCCACCCTTCGCTTCGGCCACCAAGCTCAGGCGACGATTTTGGGTGAAATGATCTATCACTGAGACCAGCGAAGCGTAGTGAGTGGAATCATTCTCCAGGCTGTCCAACGCTAGACTACGAGCATCCGTGAGTAGCGGTGCCCACAAACCTGTACGGTGCGAAGCACCAGGAAATGATGCCAATGCTTGGTGAGCGGTATCGATCCACAGACCCAGGGTAGGACCAGTGGCCTCCATAAAAAGTGGGCTACCACGCCAAGGATCACGACCAACGGGACCAAGCACCTGCTCGGGTCCATCGACCTGCCAAAGTACCGATTTTCCCGCTCGCCAAGCCTGCAAGGCTTGCTCCCGCGAGCGGGTGATCAACTCTGGCGAAGGCGACTTATCCCTTTCTCTCTGGACTGGGGGCAGTACCCACCCCTCCCAGGCATGGCGATAGGGGCCGTCTCCAAGGGCTAGATCGAGGTGCAGGTCATTGGCCTCTACCGACACATCGAGCCCCACGGTGAGGGTAGCTACTGCCTGGTTTAAGCCTAGGGGGATGCTGTCGAGGGTGAAAGTCCCATATTGAATCGGCAGTCGCTCGTGATTGGTGAGTTTCCAGCGCAAGGTGAGGCTGTCGAGGGGCTCCTGGTAATTGAGCAGGTGCAAAGTTGCCCGCAAGCTGTCCTGGCCGTCGGAAAGCTGCGGCGAGCGCACTTGGGGCAGCAGCACCAGATCCGCATTGAGCAGGGCGAAGCGGTCGGCCTCGCTTATGGTTTTAGGCTTCCCATCGGTTTCTACCAATCCTGCCCAGATCCCTCCGCGTCCGGCGTAGTCGCGAAAAAAAGGCAGCACAAACCCCACAGCGCCAGGATCCGCCATGATGGCCTGGATGTCGGCCTGCATCAACCGCAGGGCCCAGGCTCCGCTTGCCTCGCTCATAACCGTTGCCTGAGCGAGCAGGTTCTTTTGGGCTAGATCCTGGCGGATTGCCAGCAGATTGATCGGTCGCAGCACCCCATCGTAGCGCGTGGCCGACTGTACCGGGGGATACATGGCATAGCCCCCCACTTGGGGCAAGCGGAGCGAGTCGCGGCTTAGCAAAAAGCGTCCCTCACCTTGGAAGGTACCGCTCAGCCCCGCATAGTCAGCCATGGCTCCCAATGACAGGCACATCAAAGAAGGATGATGCCCGTAAGCCTGGCGAATGCGTTCACTCTCGGCCAGCAGATAGACCAGCGCCGCAGAGTCGCGGCTGATCGAATCGCGGCTCAGTGGCAGGGACACATCCAGTAGCATTCCCAGGCGATCAGCGGCGACAAATGCCGCCTCAGGCGGGCACCAACTGGGAAAGCGCAGCAGATTGAACCCGTATGACTGCACCTTGGCGAGACGATCCAGCCAGCTTGCGCGATCCATCGCGGGCCGGCCAAGGGCCGGAAACAGCCCGTGATCTTCTACCCCCCGTAAAAAAACAGGCTGCCCATTGAGGTGGAGCTGCCCGTCGCGCAGCGCAATCTCCCGATAGCCGAAGGTGACGGAGTCGATTTGCTGAGGCATGCCTTCCGGCCAGAGGCACAGTCGGTAGAGGCGCGGCCGCTTCAGATTCCAGGCGACGAGCGGCTTGGGCAGCTCAAAGATGGCTTGGCCTTTCTGGGGCGTTAGCTTGGTCTGGTAGAGCACACTGTCTCCGGCCAGGTCGATCACTTTGGCCTGCCAGGCTTGCCTGGGCGTGAGGTGGCGCGGCGTAGCGCTGATATGTAGGCGCTGTTGCGCAGGCTCAGGAAAAACCGTGAGATCCTGCAACCCCGTATCAGGGGAAAGCCGAAGGGCGATCTCTCCCAAGACACCATTCCATTTGACTTGGGCATGCTCGGTGTAGGCATCTGTCAAGGTCTGCGATGGCTCAGCAAAACGGTCATCGCGCAGGTGTAGCCCTGGTACCTGGTCTCGGTTGTCAACCAGCAGGCTGAGCACGTGCAACCCGCGCTTGAGGGTGTCGAGCCGATCGATCACGTAGCGATGGGGGGTACTGAGGCTATTTTGCTCGCCGATTTTTTCGCCATTGACCCATAGCTGCGAGCGCCATAGCACCCGCTCCAGGCTCAGCTCGGCCCGGCGCCCTTTCCATTCGTCGGGAATGTTGATGGCCAGTTGGTACCAGGCGCGCCCTATGAACTGGCGCTCGCGGGAAAAATGCTTGAGATTGGATACGCTGAGGCTGGTATCGAAGGCTTGGCGCTGACCTAGCCCCACATCGTCGAGGGTACCCGGTAGCTCGATGAGCGAGAGGAAGGTAGGCGATGGCGGAATCGAGTCTGGCAGGCTATCAGCGGCGACTAAGGTAACTTGCCAGGTGCTTTCGAGGTCTACCTCAGATGTGGTGTCTTCTTGTTCTTGGTTGGGCAGGTATTGGCACCCAGCTAGAGCAACGAAGAGGCAGCAGAGCCAGGGTATCAAACGAGCAATGGGAGTCATGTATGGAGGGGAAACTTGGCTTGGGAACATGCTATGCCTACGCGGAAGTGGCGGCAGTGTTGGCCACGAGCCTGCTGGTAATTTCCGCTTCCACCTTGCGCGCGCTTATCATTTATGCCACCTGCTCGCGGGCCTGGCGCAGCACCCATCCCAGTTGCGCCCGCTGATCGGGGTGCCGAGCGGCATCGCTGAGCAGAGGCGCCGGAAAAAGCTGCTTGTCTGCTACCGTCAGAGGTTGGGACAAGTATCCGGTACAAGCACCACAGACCACCGCGACCGACACGGGCATGCTGCCAAAGTTCCAGTTGGGGGCCTCGCTTTCGTAGATGCCAAAGCCAATACGTGCCACGTTGACCCCGGCGTCGAGCACTGCCTGCTTGAGCAGGGCCGTCAGTTCGCGATTGGAGAACTCTGCAGCCGTGAGGACCAAGGCCAGGTTAGCGTTGGCTTTCATTTTCCAGTCGATGGCGCTGCCCGCAGCAAAGATGGCAGGATCAGGCGCAGCAGGAGCCTCTGCGGTTACCGCCGATTTGGGGGGTGAGGGAGCTGGGGCCTCTGCCGCCTCAACCGAGACCGACTGTGGGGAGGCTGCAGGGGCATCCGGCAACAAAAACAGGCGGGGGCCATAGAGACGCTTGACGTCTTCGGGGGTAAAATCCATAGCGGGTAGGTTGGAAAGGGTAAGGAGATGAGCAGATCAGGCGGCCAGCCAAAAAAAGGCCGCCTCGCAGGTGAGACGGCCTTTGGTATCAGAGCGGAGGCGGAGGGATTCGAACCCCCGGTACCTTGCGGCACTTCGGTTTTCAAGACCGACGCATTCGACCACTCTGCCACACCTCCGCTGCAAAAGTAATAGGCTTTGGGGAGTTGGCCAATCTTTTTGCTCTTTTCGCACAAAATCCGCATCCAAAAGTTAGGGAATTAGTCCTTGTAAGAACTTTAAAGGATGCAGCATATGGAGGAGGTTTCACGTTGTAGATTTTGAGTACAGTCAGCTAAGCTGCCTATCGCTCATGTCAGCCGTGCTTTCTTCCTCCCCGTGATGCTCCCAGGGCTGAGGTTTTCACACCGACGATCCAAAAATCGGTTTGAGAACATGCCATTTATTGCATGTAATTTTCTTGAGGGGTTCGTCCCTCCCTTATGCTTTGCCTAACCTCTTCTGAACGATGATACGAATCATTTGCTTGTGCTGGACGCTGCTTGGTTGTGCGTCTCTTTGGGCACAATACCAAACGGCGGGAAGTGCCAGCAGCCTCAATATCCCCGGTGTGCCGGGAGATTGCTTCATTGTTACGCCAGATATTCCCAGCCAAAACGGCGCTTTCTGGAGCACCCAGGCCATCAACCTCAACGAGCCACAGGATATCCAGGTTACTTTTAACCTGGGCTGCAAAGACGCCCTCGGGGCTGATGGCATGGTCTTCGTGATGCGTGGCACCAGTACCCCTCTCATCGGTGGCTTGGGAGGATCGCTGGCTTACGGTGGCCTCGTACCCTCTCTGGGCGTCGAACTCGACACTTGGGAGAATATCAATAGCAACGACTCGGCCTTCGACCACATGTCGCTCACCCGCGATGGGGGGGTCGATCACTTTGGCCCCAACAGCCTGCTGCCGCCCGTGAGGATTTTGCCTGGCCAAAACAACGCGGAAGACTGCCAGTTTCACGCCCTGCGCGTGACCTGGGATCCCAGCACCGATAGCCTACAAGTGTACGTGGACTGCGTGCAGCGCCTCGCCTACCAAGGCGACATCGTCAATCAGATATACGGCGGAGATTCGCTGGTTTTTTGGGGCTTCACCGGCGCCACCGGCGGGAGTTCCAACTTGCAACAAGTCTGCGTCGATACCATCGTCAGCACCCTACCCCCGCTCGCCTTCACCATCTGTGAGGGCGATACCCTGCCCTTGATAGGGGTAGGTGGTATCGGCGATGAATTTGCTTGGACGCCTGGCGCGACCCTCAGCGATAGCCTAGCGGTGAATCCCCTCGCTTTCCCCACCGATACGACCATCTACCTGTTGCGCTTCAAAGACCCCTGTGGCCTGCGCTACGAGCAGAGCATCACCGTCAACGTGATTCCCAGCCCCACCCTTACCCTAGGCTTGGCCGACACCCTCAATTTTTGTGCTGGCGAGGATAGCCTCTTGGATCTGGCCATCCCCAACGCCGCTTTCCTCTGGCAGGACAACTCCAGCGATAGCACCTTCTTGGTAAATGAGCCGGGATTGATCTGGGCCGAAGTTACCTCGGGCTGTACCGTCGTGCGCGACAGCAGCGTGATCGTCTATGACACCATCCCTGAGGTGGAGTTGGGGGTAGACCTAGAGCTGTGCGAAGGCGACACGGTACAATTGGACGCGACAGATCCGCGCGCCACGGGGATCTTTTGGCAGGACGGCAGCAGCGGCCCTACCTACGAAATCGTGCAGGGGGGCATCTATTGGGCGACCTTGATCAACCAGTGCGGAACTGCGAGCGACACCGTGCGTGCGGTCTACGACAGCATTCCCCGCTTCGAATTGGGGCCCGATCAGACGCTCTGCGACGAGCAGACCTACTTGCTAGATGCATTTTATCGCGAGGCCAGCTACCTCTGGCAGGATGGCTCTACCGACACCACCTTTCGTGTGGATGAGCCGGGCCTCTACTGGGCCCAGACCACCAACCAATGCGGTAGTTGGCGCGATAGCGTGGTGATCAGCTATGATAGCTTGCCCCAGGTCGAGTTGGGTGAGCCGCAAGTGCTCTGCGAAGGAGAAGCTACCACCCTGGGGGTCAACTGGCCCGGCGCCACTTATAGCTGGAGCACGGGCGAGAGCAGCGATTCGATCACCGTGACCACCTCGGGCACCTACGAGGTATCGGCCAGCAATATCTGTGGCATCACCACCGATGCGGTGGCGATCACTTTTTTGCCTCGCCCTGAGGCCGACCTGGGCCCGGATACGCTGTTGTGCTCAGCCGAGCCTTTGTTGCTGGATCTGACCCAGGATGATGCCACTTACCAGTGGAGTGATGGCAGCGCAGGAGCGACGTTTCAGACCAATCAAGCGGGCAGCTACTGGGTCGTGGTAGAGCGGGCGGGCTGCTTTAGCACTGATACCATTAATGTGACCACCGGGCGGCCTCCGGTCGTTTCGCTGGGAGATGATCAGCTCTTATGTGATGGAGAGCGGGCGACCTTCGACATGACCTACCCTGACCCTAGTGTGAGCTACTTGTGGAGCGACGGCAGCGTGGAACCCGAGCGTACCATCGACCAAGCAGGCTTGTATGAAGTAACCCTCTCCAACGCCTGCGGGGATGATTCGGATGCGGTAACCATTCGTACCTCCGAGACCCCCCGCGTGGAGTTGGGCGAAAATCGCGATCTCTGCGCAGGTGATTCGGTGATCCTCGACGCGACCTTCCCCGA
>CAYVAP010000319.1:1080-6039 GCA_964449365.1 uncultured Bacteroidia bacterium | reverse complement strand
TAAATGATAGCGTCCATTGGGTTTTACAAGATGGTTAGCGCCCCCAGCTAGCGCTGGCCTGTCCCCCAAAACGAAGCTAGCGCGAGGCTCAGTCTCGTGTCTCTCCTTCCCGGTCTCTGACCGCTCCCTCCCAATCCATCTGTCCCGACTGATCATGAGATCGGTCGGGACAGTGCGTATATGGGAGTCAAGTCTATATCTCGAAGGATCCTTGCTGCTCCTCCAACCCTTTCAGCCCGCTATGCAAGCTCAGCCTTTGATACTGCGAGATCGCCGTCTTGCGCAGCAGCTCAAAGCGCTTCTCCTTACTCGTCCCGGCCTCGATCATGACGGAGTTCAGGCTTTCGAGGTTGGCGAGGACACGCTTGCGGCGCTCGGCCGATACGCTTATCTTTGAGTATTACTTAAAAGATCACCTGGGCAACACCAGGGTCATGTTCACTGACAGCGACGGAAACGGGCAGCCCGAGGCATTGCAAGAGGATCACTACTATCCCTTCGGTCTCAAAATGGCCGATGGGGCCATGCAGCCCAGCCAGGCGACGGTACACCTCTACAACGGCAAGGAGCTACAGGATGAGCTGGGGTTGAACTGGATTGACTATGGGGCGCGGATGCTGAATCCGAGGATTGGGAGGTAGAATGGGGTTGATGCGCTGGGGGGGAAATACCCATTTTCAACCCCCTATTCATACACCTTAAACACCCCTATTAATGCAGTGGATCCTGATGGCCGCCTAGTAATATTCATCAATGGTAACGAGTACGGAAGTGGTGCGTCGGGGTACTTACCATGGTGGTATCGCTATCCTAACCATTCGACTACTAGGTCTATGTTCCCAAATAGAAGAGGTACGGATTCCTATTGGGGAAGCTTTGATGATGCGGTGATGAGACAACTGAGAGACGAGAATGCAATTTATAGAGACGGCTCTTTTGGAGGTGCCCCTTTTACGCGGAGTACCTCACCCAAACCCTCGGTCATCCACCCCACGCTCATAAATCACCTTGGATAGTTCTGTCCAATGATTGGGGAGTACCTCAATGTGTAGCAAAGGAGTGCCGCAGGGTGTGTACCGTCGAGTAGGGATTGGCCCCGGCTTGGGCGACGGCCCGGCGGAAAATCTGCTGAATACTGCGGGGGCGATACCGCCCGCCGTCTTATTCTTGGCAGAGCCAGTAAGCAGGCCGGTAAGCGGTCAGGTACTCGATCAAGGGTTTTGCCATCTTGCCTCTCTGCCAAGGATCGCAACCTTGGTAAAGAGTGATAGCTGAGACCCCGTTAGCGGAAGTTGTCCCCTCACCCGCGTGCCATATGCAGGTGAGGGATACACGCCGCTTTCTGCCAAGGGGCAGATCCCGAATTCCGCATTTCAATATGTAACCACGATCCCCAAGGTCGGCTGCAAGAGGCCGATATCATTTTCCAGAAAGCGGAAAAGATAGCGGTCTGGGTCGTTGGGGTCTACCACAGGGCGCTGCTGCTCATCGCGCTGCACGTCAAAGATGGGCGGGCCGGGAATCACCAGGCCGTACACATTTTGTATATCGAGGAAGAGGTTGAGGCTCCACTTAGAGAAAAACCATTTTTTATCTAGCCGCAGGTCGAGCTGATGAAAGGGAGCCAGGCGCTCGCGGTTGAGGCGGTCGTAGTCAGGGATGCCCACGCCGCGCGCATCCCAGGCCGCGCGCAGGCTGCTAGCTGTCGTATCCACCGGGGTATACGGTGCTCCGCTAGTGAAGCGCCAGCGCAGGCCCAGCTCCCAGGTCTTGGCAAATTTCTTGCCCGCCGTCAGGGTGATGATGTGCCGCTGATCCCAGGCTGAGGGGACAAACTCCCCGTTGGCGTTGGTGAATTCGCTCCAACCCAGGGTGTAGGCGATGATGCCGTAAAAGCCCTTATACAACCGCTGCTGAATCAGCAGCTCCAGCCCGTAGGCCCGCCCCTGCGAAGTCGAGGTGGCTGGCTCATTGCCGATAGCCCCAAAGTCGCCCCCTAGGTTGGCCAGTGAGATGCTGTCGCGCAGCAAAAAGGGATATTGGTCATAGCGCTTGTAGTAGCCCTCGATCGAAATTTTGGCGTTGCGCTCAGTCAGATAGGCCAAGCCTGCCACCGCATGCTGGTTTTGGATATAGGTGATGTCCCGGTTTTCCAGCTCGCGAGTCTGGGTATTACGGTAGCCCAGCACGGTGTAGGGCGGCAGTTGGTAGTAGATACCCGTGTTGAGGTTGAAAGTCAGCTCGGGGGTGATGCCCACCGAAGCAGAGACCCGTGGCGAAAACTGCGCTAGCGGGTTGCGAGTACTGGCCGAGAAGTCGGTGCCGTCGACGCGAGCCCCTGCCGAGAGGGTCAGCCGCCCGTTGAAGAAGCGCTGGCTCAGTTGGGTGAAGGCTCCATATTTGTGCAGTCCCAGTTGCGAGGCAAAATCGACGGTGGTAAAAGGCAGCCGTTGGAAGAGGTCAGCGTTGAACTTGGCGTATTCGTAGTTGGCCCCCACGTTGTACTTGAAGCCGCCCTCGCGCCCGGTATACTCCACCCGCAGCTTATTTTCGATCTCCTGCGAGGTGTAGTCCAGCCGTTGCTCGCCATTCTCTTCGTCGTTGTCAGCGTATTTGTAAGCGCGGTAGTTGATCATGTTGCGGCTGGCCACCACTTGCAAGAAGCCCTTGTCGGCAAAGTACTTGTAGCTGGCCCCGATGGTGTAGTTCCACTGAGTCTGGACCGGTAAGTTGTTGAGGGTATAGCGCTGAAAATCAGTGCTGTCGGCTTGCAGGTTGAGGGCAAATTCATCCAGCGCGCCCAGGCTCACGATGTTGAGTTCGTGGCGCTGCCCCAGGCGAAACTTGTGCTTGTACTGGTAGTCGTTGTAGTTGGGTAAAAAGGGCAGAGCCAGCACCCGGAAGAGCAGTTGTAGGTAGGAGCGGCGTACTGAGAAGAGAAAGGAGCTGTTTTTGCCCGAGGGTCCTTCTACCGTGAGGGCCAGGTCAGAAGAGCCGACCGTGGCGGTGAAGCCCAGGCGATATTCCCGCGCCGGGCGCTGGGTAAATTCGAAGACCGAACTCAGCGCATTGCCGCGGTTGGCAGGAAAGGCCCCCGAGTAAAAGTCCACCTCCCCGATAAAATCGACGTTGATCAGGCCCACCGGGCCGCCTGAGGCCCCCTGGGTGGCAAAGTGGTTGATGTTGGGCGTCTCGATGCCGTCAATGTAAAAGCGGTTTTCGTTGGGCGCACCACCGCGGATCAGGATGTCGTTGCGAAAACTCACGGTGCTAGCCACGCCTGGCAGCGACTGAATCACGCGCGAGATGTCGCGGTTGCCGCCGGGGTTGCGCTTGATCTCCGAGCTGCCAATGGTGCGCAGCGAGAGGGGCGCTGCTTCCACTTGCTTGAAAGGCGAAGCCACGATGTCGACCGAGTCGGCCTGGTTTTGGCCCTGGTTGAGACCGATTTCCAGCACGTAGGGCTTGGCGTTGGTTACCTGTACCTCGTAGACGACCTCGGGTTCGTAGCCCGTGTAGCGAGCCTCGACGTTGTAAAGGCCCGGTAGAATGCCTCGAATCTCAAAGCGCCCGGCGCTATCGGTATAGGTGCCGTAGTTGCTGTCTTGCAGCCGGACGGTACCAAAGGGGAGGGGCTCATTGCTCAGGGCGTCGAAGAGGCGGCCCGTGATATCCCCCCCTTGGGCCCACGCTGCTTGGCTCAACAGCAGGAGCCATAGGCAGAGAGGAAGTACGAATTTGAACATGATGGGTAGTAATGGAGAAACATTATTTCAATTTCGTGGTTTTTGCTCAATGTACGCTTCAAAAACATGCAGACCCCCAATTTGTTCAAATTCGTCTAAAGATATTGCCGATTACGACGAAAACCCAATAAACTTTCGCCGATATTTATGAAACGCAAGTACGAGCTGTTGCAAGAGATGGTAAACCTGCTGGAAGAATACGAGCAGCACACGCGTGAGCGTGAGCCTTCGGTGATGGGGTTTTCGGTGTGGCTCAATCAGAAGATGGGCTACTTCAGTCCTGGCATGGCCATGGCAGGTCAGCAAGTAGTGGGGCAGCCCGCCTACGCCAATCTGGCTACCGAGCAGGCTGCGCAGTTGACCATGCTCATTACGTATTTGTACCGTCATGCCAAGCACTATACCAAAAAAGCCTTGGAACAAACGCCCCTCTCGACCTTAGATGAGTTTGGCTTTTTGGTAACCTTGCTCGACCGCGAGAGCCTCACCAAGTCGGAATTGATCAACCTGCACCTGCTCGAGATCACTTCGGGCATCGAGATCATCAAGCGCCTCACTCAACAGGGCCTGCTGGAGACCTTTCCCGATCCTGACGACCGTCGCTCGCGGCGGGTGCGGCTCACCCAAGAGGGGCGGGAGGTGGTCTTTGAGACCATGCAGGAGATGCAGCAGGTCTCCCGCCTGGTGGCTGGCGACCTCAGCGAAACCGAGCGGCAGGCCATTCTTCCGATTCTCAATCGCCTCAATGACTTTCACGCGGTGATCCACAAACAGAACCGCAAGAGCGATCTGGCCGAGATTGCGCAAAAATATTTGGGGTAGCATCCGTACTTTCTACACCGACGTTGGGGTAGCGATTGGTGCCCAAGCTCCTACGGATTGGATATGGGGCCAATTCTGCCGATATTTGAACCTGTCTCAAGCAAAAAATGCCAATTTATGTCTAATCAGCTTTCATCAGCTTCAACCCTTACTCAACAAGACCTGACCTTTGACATCATTGCCAAGGAGGAGAAACGGCAGAAGGAGGGAATCGAACTGATCGCTTCGGAAAACTTCGTCAGCGACGATGTGATGCAGGCGGTCGGTAGTGTATTTACCAATAAGTATGCTGAGGGCCTGCCCGGCAAGCGCTATTACGGCGGCTGTCAGCATGCCGATGAGGTAGAAAATCTGGCCCGCGATCGTGCCAAAGAGCTCTTTGACGCCGAGT
>CAYVAP010000319.1:0-1070 GCA_964449365.1 uncultured Bacteroidia bacterium | reverse complement strand
CCTTGCTCAATCCCGGAGACAAAATTCTCGGGTTTGATCTTTCGCATGGGGGCCACCTGAGCCACGGCTCGCCCGTCAATCTATCGGGTAAGTGGTTCGACGCGGCGTTTTATGGTGTGGAGGAGGACAGCGGCCTCATCGACATGAATCGCGTACGCGACATGGCCAAAAAGCATCAGCCCAAGTTGATCATTTCCGGTGCGAGCAGCTACAGCCGCGACTGGGATTTTGCTGCTTTCCGCGAAATCGCCGACGAGGTAGGTGCCATCTTGATGGCCGACGTGGCGCATACCGCAGGCTTGATAGCGACTAAGCTGCTCAACAGCCCCCTCCCTCACTGCGACCTGGTGACCACGACCACGCACAAGACTTTGCGCGCCACTCGCGGCGGCATGATCATGGTGGGTAAAAATGGCCCCAATCCGCTGGGCATCACCACCAAAAAAGGCACGGTACGTAGCATGGGGTCAATCCTCGATAGCGCGGTATTTCCTGGTACCCAGGGAGGGCCCCTGGTACATGTGATCGCTGGCAAGGCTGTGGCCTTTGGCGAAGCGCTGCGCCCAGAGTTTTCGACTTACACCCGGCGCGTGGTAGCCAACGCCCAAGCCCTGGCCAAGGCGATGGCCGAGCGAGGCTACAAGATCATCTCTGGTGGCACCGAAAACCATCTCATGCTGATCGACCTGCGCCCCAAGTTTCCGGAGCTGACTGGCAAGCAGGCCGAAGCGTCGCTGGTCGAGGCCGATATCACGGCCAATAAAAATATGGTGCCCTTCGATAGCCGCAGCCCTATGGTCAGCTCCGGTATCCGCTTGGGTACCTCGGCCCTCACGACGCGTGGCCTGCGCGAAGAAGACATGGAGACGGTAGCGGGGTACATCGATCGGGTGTTGGCGGCGCCTGAAGACCGCGAGGTCATCGATCAGGTGCGCGGCGAAGTCAATGCGTTCATGCGCGATTTTCCCATGTTTAAGTGGTAAGGGGTTGATAGTCTGTGGCTTGTGATGTAATTTGCTTGATGCCGTATCACTTTTTTCTTTTACGGTATCTCTCTAGCTAGCCACTAC
>CAYVAP010000318.1:0-6044 GCA_964449365.1 uncultured Bacteroidia bacterium | reverse complement strand
CTTTTCGGCCTCGCTCAGCTCCACCGTGAGGGTCTACGCGGTCTTTTCGGGCAGCTCTTCTAGCACCTCTGACTTGCGGCGACGTAGGATGAAGGGCCGTAGCAGCTTGCGCAACTGATGTCGGCGCTCCGTGTCGCGGTGCTTTTCGATGGGCACCGCAAAGCGCTCGTTGAAGTGCTCCAGCGACCCTAGCAGGCCAGGATTGATGAAGTCGAAGAGGTTCCAAAGCTCGCCCAGGTGATTTTCGATAGGTGTACCCGTGGTGATGAGGCGAAAGCCTGCGTGTAGGCCCTTGGCCGCCTTGGATCGCTTGGTCTGACGGTTTTTGATAGCCTGAGCCTCGTCTAGTATCACGGTGCCAAATTCGACCGTATCGAGCTTTTCCTGCTCGATCTGCATGAGGTTATAGCTGCTCAGTAGCAGGTCGTGCGGCCCCAGCTCCGCGATGGCTTCGTCGCGGTTGGTTTCGCTCAACACAATCGGGTTAAGGTCGGGGGTAAATTTTTCGGCTTCGCGCAGCCAATTGCGCACCACCGAGGCAGGGGCTACCACTAGGGCCGGACCTTGCGGCGCACGTTCCAACAACAGGGCCAAGGCTTGCACGGTTTTGCCCAGCCCCATGTCGTCGGCCAGACAGGCTCCCACGCCCCAATGTGCCAGGCGCGAGAGCCAAGCATAGCCCTCCTCCTGATAGCCGCGTAGGTCGGCTTGCAAGTTACGGGGTATTTGCGGCTGAAAGGCCCGTGCCTCTTCGATGCGCTTGATCTGCTTGCGCCAGGCGGCGTTGGCCTTGAGCTGGGCTCCCATTTCGGAGAATTCTGAAAGCGCATCGGCCATCAGGGGATGGATACCCAGTTGTCCTTTGCGCTCCTGGCTCATGGCGTCCAGCTCGGCTAGGTGCTTGCGCAGGCGCTCGGTCAGGGCTAGGTAGCGACCGTCTTTCAGCTCCATGAATTTGCTCTGCGGACTTTGCTGCAACATTTGTAAGAGCTGGCGCAGCTCCATCACTTCATTTTCGTCGAGTTTCAGTTCTCCCTCTACGCTAAACCAATCTTGGTTGCCTTTGACTTTGAGGCTCAGCTGTTCGAAGTCAGCCTGGCCCGCCAATTTGAGCGATTCGCCCTTGGGCCACTCGATCACGACCTGATTTTGTTGCCGCAGGGTGTCGAGTTCTACCAGCAAGTTGAGGCAGCTCTCAGTGTCTTCGAGGTACCATTCCCAGTCCTTCCCCACGTTGCGCTGCAAGGTGGGGCAGGCTTTGATCAGCGCCTTGGCGGCTTTTTTCTCCTGCTTGAGATTGCGCTGGGTGCGCACCCGCTCGCCGCTGACCTCGGCGATCAGGGTCTCGCGACCTTCACCAGGCTTGAGGTAGGGCGGTTCGTGATCAAAGGGCTTGGCAAAGACCTCCACCTTGAAATCGTCGCCCATGGGTAGCAACAGCACGTGCGTAATCTGGTTGGCTTCGACTTCCTTCAAGTCAGTCTGCTCTAGCCCAGCCACGTCGGATTGTACCTGCACCAGACGCGATACCCGCCCGATGGCTTGGGTGAGTTGCTCTTTGCCTTGCGGCGGCACCTTGAGCTGCTTATCGCCCAGGTACTTGGCCACCTGCCACTGCTCTTCCGAGACGGAGATCAACTGGTATCGGGTGGAGGTTTCGCGCATCAGTCGGATGCCGGGGCCTTCTACCGGAGGTTGCAGGCTCATGGTGTAGCTGCCATCGGCGTTTTCGGCCACGATCAGTTGGGGCTGCACCTTCACTAGCTCGACCGAAAGCTGTGGATTTTCCTTCAAAAATAGCAAGGGATGCCCCACCATCTCGGGGAGGGCCTTATCAAAGTTGATGACGTAATCTGTACTGCCATACCAGCCGGAGCTGTAGGCCTCGATGTGGCGCACGATGCGCTGATCTTGAGGGGTCATGCCCTCAATGCCTTCTTCTTTGAGGCGCTTGAGGGCAATGTTGCGCCCTTTGCTCCACTTGCCGCTCTTGGTGAGTTTTTGCTCGACGGGCTGAAGGTAAGCGTCCTGAAAATCGACTCGCCACACTAGGCGATGGTTGGGGCCAGCCTGGCCTGGGCTATCGGGGGTAGTATTTTCGCTGAGGGCGAGCAGCCCATCTAGGGCCCGCTCCCACATTTCGTAGCGAGGCAGGCGGGGTAGAAGAGGTTGGTAGCCCGTTTGGTCGGCCCAGGCTTGGGCCTTTTGCTGCCAGGCTTGCTGGGTGGCCTGATCGTCGTAGAGGGAAGCAATCACTCCTGCGGTATCCATAGCCAGCGTTGCGTAGCCATGGTCAGCCATTTGCTGATAGATCACCTCCAAGAGGCGCCGATCTTCGGCTGAAAAATCGGTATCGGTCCAATAACGGACCAAAGCATAAATGTAGGTGGCCAGCCCGTGGGGAATATGACTGGGAGGGGGACTCAGGCGCAGCTTAGCCGCTTCGAATTGATTTTCCTGAAACATGGCTACGCCATCGATCAGGTGCATGATATAGGGTGCAAAGGTTTCTTTTTGTTCGTAGAGGTGTACTTTTTTGAAATCTCGCTCCAGTAAGAGCAGCAGATTGTGCCAGATGCCGCTGAGGCCGTAGAAATACCCCCTTGCCTTGAGGCGACGCGAGGCGGCATTGTATTGCTTGAGGGCGTAGGGGTGATCGCCGCGCCAGAAGGCGACGTCGGCTAGTAGCTGCAAGGCGCGCCCTTCGTCTACTGACTCTACCTGCGGCAGCAGCTCGCGAATCGCGGCGTCATCTCCCTGCAACACCGCGAGATTGATGAGGATGTTGAAGGCTATCGACCGGATTTCGAGACTGTACTTGCTGCCGGTAAGCTCCTTGATCGGTTGGATCAAATCATCGGTAGGCCCCAGCAGGCTAATCATGGCCGCATTGATGCTGAGCAGGAATCGGATCCGCACCGTGCCCTGATACTGGTTGAGGAGACGCATGTCCAGGGGGTAACCGAGAAACACGCGCAGCCATTGGCCTGCCCCCTTCCCCTGAGGTCTGAAGCGGTCCAGTTGCAACACGGAATCATCGATGAGATAGTCTTCACCCAGCAGCAGGGCAAACTGCAACTGCCGCAGCATGAGATCTTCGCCCAAGCGGCCCATATCCCAGTATGAGTAGGGGATCTCTCGGTTGAGGCTAGACTGATAGCGTTCGATGTCTTCTTGATCTAGGTAGCCATCGGGATGCCAGAAGGCATTGCGTAAAATGGGCCAGGCCACGGAGGGCTCTATCTGCCAGTGCCCTCCGCTATTGCTCACCAGGTTCATCTTCTGCAAGTGCTTACCTCTGTTTTTGGGCGTGTTGCGCTCCACTCGTCCGGGTTCGCCGCGCAGGGTACCGATTCGCTCGGAGATGGCTGTGATCTTGTAGCTGGGCATGCCAAAGCGGTTGAGAGCCAGGATAAGCACCATCTCACGCTCTGCCGCACTGAGTCGGTCCAGAATTTCTTGCGCCTGCTGATCAGAAAGGTGTGCGGGCATATAATTCGAAAAGGGATGAAAAAATCAGCTAAATATACCAATTAGTTTGATTATCCCCCAAAAAGAGATGGGAGCCTGAGCCGCAGATGCGGTCAGGCTCCTCGCCCTGTTACTGCCTCATGGGGCAGTGCCTTGTATTTCTGGAGAAGCTGTAGAGATCGGCTGGCTACCAGAGGTGGCCTAACGGGGTTGATCAAGCAAGGGAGCGGGACGAAGTCATGAGGCGCGCGAGACTCGAAACGCGCGGTAGATTTCTTGGATGTTGGAGGACTCTTCCGCCAAAGCCAAAGGCAGTTCTTGCGCGATGATGCGCAGCAGATGCATGATGTCTTGCGGCTGCAGGTGATGATTTAGGGTCATGCGCAGGCCTGTATTTTTGTAAGGCACACTGGGGTAAGCGGCCAGGTTGAGATAGTATCCCCGCTCCATAAGGCGGCGGGCCATGTTGTATCCTACATCGGGCTTGCCCACGCTCACGAAGCAGATGGGCGAGAGCTGATGCGAAAATACCGGTAGCTCATGCGATTCTGCCTCGCGATTGAAGAGGTGTATCAGGCGCAGCAATTGCTGCTGGCGCTGCTCTAGCTCGGGGGTCTGGTGCAGGCGGGCCGAGGCGATGGCGGCCCCGAGCATGGGGGGCTGAATGGGACCAGAGAAGATGAGCGAGCCGCCACAGTCTCGTACGCGTTGCTTGAGCGCTTGGTCTGGGAAAATGAGGGCTCCCCCCGCCGCAGCGAAGCTTTTGTTGAGCGAAGCGGCAATCACCACGCGAGGATGTCCCCCCAAAATAGGGACGGCGCTGCCCGCGCCCTGAGGCCCAGTCCAACTGATGCCATGGGCATCATCCACGTAGAGGTGAAGTTGTTCGTAGTGATCTAGTAGCTCGCGCAGCTCAGCATAAGGGGCAAAGTCGCCATACATCGAGTAGAGGCCATCAGCCAGATACCAGACTTTCTCGTGGGTTTGGGTCAGCTTTTGCAGGCGGCTTTCCAACATACCCATCTGATTGTGGCGAATCATCTCCAGGCGATTGCCACGGGCCTTGAGCAACTGTGCCGCGGTGCTTACGCTGGCGTGTACTTGATGGTCGAGGATCACGACGTCATTTTCGCCCACCAACACTGGCAAGGCCGAGAGGTGCCCCAGCGACGTAGAAGCGGTAGCGATCACCGGCCCTCCAAAGATCTTGCTCAATTCGCTCTCTAGTTCTTCGTACAAGCCCAGCGACACATAGGCCCGTGAAGAAGAAAACTGACTGCCATAGCGCTCAACGGCATCGATGAGGCCAGCTTTGATAGCCGGATGTTGCTCCCAACCCAGATAACTGCACGACCCAAAGTTCACCAACTCTTTTCGCTGTATCGTAATCTTACGCCCTCCGAGCGATTCATCCTCCGTAGCCTGATGTGCCACGCCATAAGCCCGCGCCCGCGCCATGTTCTCCGCCACAGTCCTCATGTGCTGTTCCAACTGCGATTGGTTCATAATCTAACTAGGGTTATGTTTTGTTTGTGCTACAAACATAGACAAGCTCTGTCACGGCCAGCCAGGCCAAAAAATGAAATTTGCACCAATTTATATGAAGATTTTTATATGCTAAAAATGTTCTGATGCAGTTTGGGTGGGTATTTTTGGTGAATATCTTATTTTTTTGTACCAAAGATTGTTCCCCTAGCTTAAATGAGTACCGGGAAAAGTGCCTGGATCTTACCTTGGTTTTTCTCCGATTTGACTCACTTCTCAACTCTTGACTTGATCCCTATGCAGCATCGCAAAGCCTGGCAACTTTGGAGCGCACTGTCGGCCCAGGAGCGGCGTGATTTTGTGATATGGCTGCAGGGGAAGCTAGGGGATCGACAGCAGTACGTGCAGCGCCTGGCAAGCGACTGGTATCAGCGAGGGCTGAGTTGTCCCGACGAATCCGAAGTCTGGGGTCAGCTCTACCCGCGTACCCCATACGATGATGGTCGGCTGCGCAAATTGCTGCGCGACCTGAGCGGCTGGCTAGAACAGTACCTCAGCCTAATGGGCTTCGAAGCCGATCAGGAACGTCAGTCCCTGTACTTGCTGCAAGAACTGATCGCCAGAGATCGGCCTGAGTTGTTTCTCAAGCAGCATCGGCGCACCAAGTTCAGGCTCGACCTCGACCTCAGTCAATTGCTACGCTATCGCTACGAGTGGCAGGAGATACGACTGCGGCACGAGGCTCGCCACCATCGAATGACCCTCGATCAGGCCAGGGAGGCGCGAGATCGCTTTGATCGCTGGTGGAGCCTGGAGCGCATACAACTGACCAGCCGCAACTGGCAGCTATCTGCCCAGGGTGAGGCCGACGCACTCGACGAAGCGACTACTCGTTTCCTAAGGCAATACCTGGCTTCGGAGCAGCACCCTGAGTTGATGCTTCATCTGCACCTGTATCGCTTGCTCTCTCAGCCTGGCCTGCGCCCACAAACCGATGAGTTGATGGTAGAACTGCGGCATTGGTTGGGTCGCATGGAGGGTAGTCCGCCCGAAAACCTCTTTGTGCTGGTACTGAATGAGCGCTTACG
>CAYVAP010000317.1:1153-6059 GCA_964449365.1 uncultured Bacteroidia bacterium | reverse complement strand
CGTGGTGGCCACCAACCTCTCCGCCGAAGGCATCGGAGTAACTGATACCGACCATATCTTTCTAGCCGACAGCGCGTCCGACTTCGCCGAGCGCATCAATATCCTGATCGAGCAGCGCCCCCTCTACGACGCCATTGCGCAGCGCGCCGAGGAGTTCATCCGCAACCGCTTCGACAACGACCGCCTGGTGGGGAATCTCCTGGGATTTTATCAGAAGCACCTGCGCAAGCCAGAGGAGGAGGGGGAATGATGCCAATATCTCTGACTCAAGATGGGTGACGATCATCGCTTTGCAGGTGCTCATCCAGCGACCAGATCCGAACCCTTCGATGCGGATGTAGGTCGCACTGTTGCTCCCACTCTTTGATGATGGTATGATCGGTAAGACTGATCCCTTGCATGGCGCTATCGGGGAAATCTCCCAATCAAGCTGTCAATTGTAAGGCATCGGGAACGCGCATGACGGTCCAGGGAGCTTCGCCATCGCGAGCCATTTGGACTTGTTCCACGAAGCTGCTAGCATACTTCTCGCACCTGATCTCTCAGATAAGCTGCTCGAGGTGCTTCGCTAGGGTTATCAGTCGATTGGAGGCTTTTCGAAGCATGAATAGCTACCGCAACACCATCACACTCCCGCGCCGCTGATCGGGGGCCTCGGTTACCGGGCGCAGAAAGTCCACCACGTAGTAATAGATGCCTGCCGGGGCGGGGCGTCCGTTTTGGTGGCCATCCCAGCGCAGGGTGCGACTATGGTATTGGAAGGTACGGCAGGCCAAAGTAAAGCCAATTCTGGCTGTAGCATTTCTGTGCTGGGTAAGGAAATGATCCCCCAACTTCTTTTTGCTTCACGAGGCCACGACCCTTATTTTCGCAGAGACGTAGCGAGTTCAAACTATTGGCTTGACTCGCACGTCTATCTGTCCGGCAGCGGGGTGCCAGTCAAATCGCCCTTTTGTCGTGTTATTCGAGCGGACCAGCGTGGATAGCGACTTTTCACTTTCCACTCTCCACTCTCCACTCCTCCCTCGAAACTATCATTCGGAACTGACCCGATCCCATGAAGAATTTGCTCAGCAAGCTTTTTCCCTCCAAAAAAGAGCGCGACATACGAGACCTGACCCCCTACGTGGAGGAGGTCAACGCCCAATATGAAGCTATTTACAGCATCAGTGATGATGAGCTGCGGGCCCAATCTCAGGAATTGAAAGCCCGCCTGCGCGAGGGCACCGCCGACCTGATCGAAGAAATCGAGTCTCTGCGCAAAGAAGCGGACGAAACCCGCGACATCCACGCCAAGGAGGGCTTCTTCGACCGCATCGACGAGCTGAAGGAAGAGCGCTACGAGCGCCTCGATGAGCTGATGGAGGAAATGATCCCTGAGGCCTTTGCCATCATCAAGGAGACCGCTCGTCGCCTCACTGAGAACGGCCAACTGGTGGTGCAGGCCAATGACTACGACCGCAAATTGGCCCAAACCCGCGACCACATCGTGATCGAAGGCGATCAGGCCACCTGGAAAGGCAAATGGACCGCCGCCGACGCCGAAATCGATTGGAACATGATCCACTACGATGTGCAGTTGATGGGCGGTACCGTGCTTCACCAAGGCAAAATCGCCGAGATGGCTACCGGTGAGGGGAAAACCTTGGTTGCTACCCTGCCGGTTTTCCTCAACGCCCTCACCGGCGAAGGGGTGCACCTAGTGACGGTCAATAGCTACCTGGCCCGCCGCGACGCCGAGTGGAACGCGCCGCTGTTTCAGTTTCACGGCCTCACCGTGGACTGCATCGACAACCACGAGCCCAACTCCGACAGCCGCCGCGAAGCCTACCGCGCCGATATCACCTACGGCACCAACAACGAGTTTGGCTTCGACTACCTCCGGGACAACATGACCACCCACCCGGAGTTTCTGGTGCAGCGCAACCACTTCTACGCCATCATCGATGAGATCGACTCAGTGCTGATCGACGAGGCCCGTACCCCCCTGATCATCTCTGGTCCGGTGCCACGCGGCGACAAGCAAGAGTACAACGAGCTCAAGCCCCGGGTCGACCAACTGGTGCGCAAGCAGCGCAAACTGGTGGCCGACCTTCTCAAGGAGGCCAAGAAGAAAATCAGCGAAGGCGACGAAGAAGCAGGTGGCTTGGCCCTCTTTCGCGCCTACCGCGGCCTGCCCCGCTACGCCCCGCTGATCAAGTACTTGCAAGAGCCGGGTATGCAGGTGCGCCTCAACAAGACCAAAGGCTATTACCTGCAAGACAATCAGAAGAACATGCCCATCGCCGATGAGCCGCTGTACTTTACCATCGACGAAAAAAACAACCAGATCGAGCTGACGGATAATGGCCGCGATGACATCGCCCGCGCAGGCGAAGACGCGGATCTGTTTGTGCTACCCGACATCACCGCCACCTTTTCTGAGATCGAAAGCGACTCTCACCTCAGCGAAGACGAGCGCGTCCGCCGCAAGGACGAAGCCGCCCGCGATGACGGCGAAAAATCCGAGAGACTCCACGCCCTAAACCAGTTGTTCAAGGCCTACACCCTCTTCGAAAAAGACATCGAGTACATCGTTCAGGAGGGCAAGGTGATGATCGTGGACGAGCAGACAGGCCGGGTACTGCCCGGGCGGCGCTACTCCGACGGCTTGCACCAGGCCATCGAGGCCAAAGAAAACGTCAAGATCGAGGCCGCTACCCAGACATTTGCCACGGTAACTTTGCAGAACTACTTCCGCATGTACCACAAGCTCGCGGGTATGACCGGTACAGCCGAGACGGAGGAATCGGAGTTTTACGAAATCTACAAGCTGGAGGTGGTAGTGGTGCCCACCAATCGCCCTATCCAGCGGGACGACCGCGATGACCTAGTCTATCGTACCAAGCGCGAAAAGTACAACGCGGTGATCGAGGAGATCATGCGCCTGCGTGAGAATGGCCAGCCCGTGCTAGTGGGGACTACCTCGGTCGAGGTCTCGGAGCTGCTCAGCCGCATGCTCAAGCTGCGCAAGATCGACCACAACGTGCTCAACGCCAAGCAGCACCAGCGCGAAGCCGAGGTTGTGGCGGCGGCGGGTCAAGCAGGCAACGTGACCATCGCCACCAACATGGCGGGGCGGGGTACCGACATCAAGCTGGGCAAGGGGGTCAAAGAAAACGGCGGCCTGGCCATCGTGGGCACCGAGCGCCACGAGTCGCGCCGCATCGACCGGCAGTTGCGCGGCCGCGCCGGGCGTCAGGGCGACCCGGGCATGTCGCAGTTTTACGTCTCGCTCGAAGATGACCTGATGCGCCTCTTTGGCTCCGACCGCATCGCCAAGATCATGGACCGCATGGGCTACCAGGAGGGCGAGGTGATCCAGGCCAAGATGATCACCAAGTCGATCTCTAACGCGCAGCGCAAAGTGGAGGAAAACAACTTTGCCATGCGTAAGCGCCTGCTGGAGTACGACGACGTGATGAACGCTCAGCGCGAAGTGATCTACCGCCGCCGCCACAACGCCCTCTATGGCGACCGCATCAAGGTAGATCTCGACAACATGCTGGCCGACTTCTGCGCCACCCTGATCGCCACCCACGTGGATATGACCGACGCAGATGCCCTGCGCATGGATGCTATCCGCTTTTTGTCTGTCGATCCGGGTATCACCGAGAAAGACCTCAACGACCACGATGAGAAGGAGCTCGCTGATCGCCTCTATCAAGCAGCCCGCAGCTTCTACGACCGTAAGTCCGAGGCCCTGGCCGAGACCCTCTTTCATGGCATCGGGCGCATTCACCAAGACAAGCCCAACGTCGAGCGTATCCTGATCCCCATCTCTGACGGGGCCAAGCAGTTGCAGATCATCGTGAATGTGGAGCAAGCCCTGGAAAGCAAAGGACAGGTGGTGATCGACGAGCTGGAGAAGGTATCCACCCTGGCCGTGATCGACGACAAGTGGAAGGAGCACTTGCGCGAAATGGACGAGCTGCGCCAGTCGGCCCAAAACGCTGTCTTCGAGCAAAAAGATCCGCTCCTGGTCTACAAATTCGAAGCCTTCCAGCTTTTCCAGCAAATGCTCACTAGCGTCAACCAAGAGGTGCTGACCCTGATCTTCAAAGCCGATCTCAACGTGGGGGAGCAACCCGCCAAGCGCAAAGCCGAGCCGAGCCGCGACGATTTTAGCAAGCTCAAGACGCGCCACAGCGACTTGGAGCAGGCCGAGCGCAAACGCAAAGAAGATGAGCGCAAGGTGATGGCGGCGGCTGGCGGCGGCGACGATGAAGGGCCACAGCGCAAGCTCAGCCGAACCGAGCGCCGGGCGCAAGAGCGCAAAGGAAAGAAGAAAGGCGGAGGGCGCCGCTAAGAATCAACGACTTTTTGATATCTTACCTGCATGGAACTACGCCATCAAATCGAATCGCTGGCCCAGGAGGTTTATGATTGGACCATCGAGCAGCGCCGACATCTCCACGCTCACCCAGAGTTGTCATTCGAAGAGGTAAACACTGCGCACTTCGTCCGGCAGCATCTCAAAAGCCTGGGGATCGACGTCACGCCCAACGTAGGCGGCCACGGGCTGATTGGCTACATCAAGGGCGAGGCCGGGCCTTCTGATCACGTGTTGGCCCTGCGGGCCGATATGGATGCGCTGCCTATCCAAGAGGCCAACGACCTACCCTATCGCTCGCAGCAGCCTGGCGTGATGCACGCCTGTGGCCACGATGTGCATACCTCCTCGCTCTTGGGCACCGCTCGTATCCTACAAGAAGTCCGGTCGCAGTTTCGGGGGACGATCAAGCTGCTCTTTCAGCCGGCTGAAGAGCGCGTACCCGGAGGGGCTTCTTTCATGATCAAGGACGGCGCGCTGCAAAGTCCGCAGGTAAATGCCATCCTCGGGCAACATGTGCAGCCCTATTTCGAC
>CAYVAP010000317.1:0-1143 GCA_964449365.1 uncultured Bacteroidia bacterium | reverse complement strand
GCAAAATCGGCGTACGGCCGGGCATGTACATGGCCTCTGCCGATGAAATCTATCTGCGGGTCAAGGGCAAAGGGGGCCACGCGGCCCATCCCGCCAATTTCATCGATCCGATCATGATCACCGCCCAGATGCTAGTGGCCATGCAGCAGGTGGTGAGCCGCTCTGATCCGCGTATCCCGACCATTTTGTCATTTGGCAAAATCGAAGGCCAGGGCGCTACCAATATCATCCCCGAAGAGGTAATCGTACACGGCACCTTGCGTACCATGAATGAGCCCTGGCGAGCCCAAGCCCAGCAAAAAATCAAAGACATTGCCTACCATACCGCCAAGATGCTAGGCGGGGAGGTAGAGATCGACCTGCGCGTGGGCTATCCGGTGTTGTACAACGACGAAGCCCTCACCCTGAAAACCCGCGACCACATCGCCGACTACATCGGCGAGGAAAATATCATCGACATGGACCTGTGGATGGCCGCCGAAGATTTTGCCTGGTACACCCATGAGGTGCCTGGCTGCTTCTACCGCCTCGGCACCCGCAATGAAGCGCGCGGCATCGTCCATGGGCTACACAACCCGCACTTCGACATAGACGAAGAGGCCATGCGCCTCTCGACGGGGCTGATGGCGTGGTTGGCGGTGAAGAATTTGGAATAGTTATCAGTTCGGGGTTCAGAGTTCGAAATGGAGGCTTCGAACCACAGACTGCGAACGACAAACCACGGACTTCAATCCCCATGCGCGAACCCGCTTTTCTCCGCAAATACAAAGACAAATGGCAGGAGTATGAGCAGATGCTCTTCGGCCAGCGGCGGGCTAAGATCGACCCCGATCGCCTCGCAGAGCTATACATCCAGCTCACCGATGACCTGGCCTATGCGCGGACCTTTTACCCCAAAAGCCAGGTGGTACGCTATCTCAATGGCCTGGCGGCGCGCACTTATCTGACCATTTACAAAAACCAGCCGCAGCAGCGTAGCCGCTTGCTGACCTTTTGGCAATATGAGTTGCTGCTGATCATGTGCCGCAACCATCGGCAGGTGTTCTACGCGTTTTTGATGTTCACTTTCTTTTTTCGGATCGGGGTGCTCAACGCCGTGCAGGACAATGAGATTTTGCGCATGGTGCTGGGCGATAGCTACGT
>CAYVAP010000316.1:0-6063 GCA_964449365.1 uncultured Bacteroidia bacterium | reverse complement strand
TTGGCTCACTCAGTGGCCGCCCAAGCGGCTAAATTTACTTTCAATTACGAATTACGAATTTCGAATGCAAAGCACTCGTGAGGCACGCATCCTATGTCGCAAATCTCTCCCTATCGCTCTGGCTTCGTGAGCATCATCGGCAAGCCCAACGCGGGCAAGTCTACCCTGCTCAATCGCCTGCTAGGGCGCAAGCTCAGCATTACTACCGCCAAGGCTCAGACCACTCGGCACCGCATCTTTGGCATCGACAGCGGCGATGGCTATCAAATCGTGTACTCAGACACCCCCGGTCTCATTCGGCCCCGCTACCTGCTACAGCAGCGCATGATGGGGTTTATCAATCAGTCTCTGGAAGATGCTGATCTGATGCTGCTGCTCATCGCGGTAGACGAGAGCTTTCCCGAAGATGATCTGCTGGCCCTGGCCCGGCAAAGTGAGGTGCCCAAGTTTTTGGTTCTCAATAAGGTAGACGCCGTCTCGCGCGATCAGGCTTTGCTGCGCATGCATCAGTTGGCGGAGCAGATCGACTTTGTGGAGGCGATTCCTCTCTCGGCGCTGCAAGGTGACAATGTAGACACCCTCAAGGCATTGATTTTGCAAAATCTGCCTGAGGGGCCGCCCTACTTTGAGCCTGATCAGATCTCTGATCGACCCGAAAGGTTTTTTGTGGGCGAGATGATCCGAGAGAAGCTCTTCTTACACCTGCGGCAAGAGTTGCCCTACGCCATCGAGGTAGCGATCGATACCTTCGATGAAGAGGAGACCATCGTGCGCATGGCGGCCACCATCCACGTCGAGCGTCAGTCGCAAAAGGGCATGATCATCGGTAAGCGGGGTAGCATGCTCAAGCGCATCGGCTCAGAAGCGAGGGCCGACATCGAAATATTTCTGGGAAAAAAGGTCTTCTTGCAGCTCTACGTGCGGGTGAGCGAAGGCTGGAAAGATAGTCAACAGCACCTGCGGGGATTTGGCTACGAATGAAGCCCCTGCGCCTAGGGCAATCCCTGAGGAAGAAATTGGTTAATTGGCTTCGAACGCATACTTTTGTAGTTGATTCTCAAGGTCTAGCTCAGCCTGAGCAGGTCTGGCGCTATCCTTGTAGCTTGCTCTTATTGTGTTTACCTATTTGTCATCGATGATCTACTCATGGCTAGTCGTAGCGATCGTTCCCAACATACCAGCCGCATCATCTTGCTGATCGCTGGCCTGCTGGTACTTACCTCCCTGGGCTATTTTGCCTATCAGTACTTTTCTGAGAAAAAGGCTCACCAGGAAGACATCGTCATGATCGAAGATCTGCGCAACGAAATCCTTAGCTTGGAAGAGCGCATTCTGGATTTTGAGATGACGATGGATGAAAAAGATGTGGAGCTGGCTGCTAAGCAGCGCATGATCGAGGAGAGTCAGCAACAGCTCAAGCGTCTGGCTGGCCAACTGGCGCGCTCCAAGCAAAGTGATCGAGCCAACCTGGCCAAGATCAAGGCCCTGGAGCAGCGCCTGGAAATGAGCCAACGGATTTTGGGTCAATACCGCGAAGAGATCGAAGCCCTCAAAGCCCGCAATGCCCAGTTGGCTGGGCAGGTCGATAGCCTACGCCAAAGCGAAGGGAGCCTCCGAGATCGCGCCCTTAGCCTGCGGCAAAAGCAAGATAGTGCCCTCCAAGCCCTCCAAGAAACCAACGAGCTGGCTTCTGTGCTCAAAGCGCGCGAGTTTAGCGTCACTCGCCTAGATGGGATCATGCCAGACAAAGAAAAGGAGGTGTTTCGTCGCTGGGCTGTCAATAACTTCCGATTCTGCTTTATCGTGCTCGAAAATGCGCTGGCCGAGGCAGGCGATCGAACCCTCTACCTGGTGTACGAAAACCCCGACGGCAGTATCAACACCAATAGTGAAAGCGGGACTTTTTCTTATCAAGGGCGCAGCCTTAGCTACACCCTCAAGACTGACATTACTTACCACAACCTCTCTCAGGAGGTGTGTATGAAGTGGGTTCGCCCTGATGACTTCAAATATCAGAAAGGCCCACAGTACCTCTCGGTCTACGCTGAGGGCAATCTGATCGGGCAGCATAGCTTTCAGATTGGTCGCTAAACATCCCGTATCGGCTGTCTACACCGCCCCTCTATGGAGCTTTCTTACCTCAGGGCTGCGCAAATCGATCGAGACCTATGGGACCAGCGCATCGAAGCGGCTCAGCCCGCCTTACCTTACGCCTTTAGCTGGTATCTGGATGCGGTAGCCACCTGGGGGTGGGATGCCTTGGTTACGCCAAATTATGAGTGGATCTTGCCCTTGCCCTACCGCCGACGTTGGTATTGGGTGGGGCCCAAGCGCTATTACCAGCCGCTTTTGACGCAGCAGTTGGGGATATTTGGCCCCACCATGCCATCGGCTGATTTGGTCCAAGTCATGCTCTCTGCCGTACCGGGGGCGATGCACCTCTCGCTACACGCGGGGCATCCGCCTTTGCCCTCTACTGGCTGGAAACTCAAGCCCCGTCCCAACTACTGTCTGGCCCTCGATCTGCCTTATCAGACCTTGTTTGATCGCTACCACCGCAGCCATCGCAAATCTCTCCGTAAAGTAGGGAGCAAACATCGAGTCGCGCGCGATACGCTCAGCCCTGCCGAAATGGTGGATATCCACGCCAAGATGATCAAGGGAAAAGTAGACCTCAAGCCAAGAGACTACCAGACCATGCAGCGGCTGCTGGAAGCCATCCTGGCACAGGGTAAAGGAGAAACCTGGGAGGTGTATTGGGCCGATGGGCAGTTGGGGGCCATGGGGTTTTTTCTGATCCATCGGCAGCGTATCATCAACCTTTTTGGTTGCTCGACTCAGGTGGGCTACGACCATCGCTCCATGCACGTGCTGATCGATGCGGTGATCGCATACTACGCCGGGAGGAGCGGCTGGCTGTTTGACTTTGAGGGATCTGCCATCGAGTCAGTGGCGCTTTTCTTCTCGCGGTTTGGGAGTCAGGAGGTACCCTACTGGCAAGTCTCTCATCCCTGAGAACCCCGTTTCCCTACGCTTAGCGCGTGGAGATCTCGTAAATTCCGCTACCTTTGTTGCTATCATGGATGCAAGAGTAACGATCATCGGAGGCCGCCACTCATTGATGAACCAGCTTCTCTACGAATTGAGAGACGAGCAGGTACAAAAAGACCGCATGCGCTTTCGGTTCAACCTGGAGCGCGTAGGCGAAATCATTGCTTACGAGCTGAGTAAGCACCTGAGCTATGAATCGCGGCAGGTGACCACGCCGCTGGGCGAGTTGGAAATGGAATTGATCGAGCATCAGCCCATTCTGGTGTCGATTTTGCGGGCGGGCATCCCCTTTCACCAGGGGTTTTTGCGCATGTTCGATCAGGCCGACAATGGCTTCATCGCGGCGTATCGCCACACCACCCGCGGCAACGAGTTTGTCATCAAAGTCGAATACACGGCGGTGCCCAGCCTGACTGGGCGCAGCGTAGTGATCATCGACCCGATGATCGCCACAGGCAAGAGCGCTGTGCTCAGCTATCAAGAGATCACGCAGGAGGAAAGCCCGGATCAGGTATTTTTTGTCGGGGTGGTGGGCAGCGAAGAAGGCATCGAGTACGTGCTGCGCCACATTCCTCAGGCGCGCATCCTGCTGGGAGCTATCGACTATGAGTTGACGGCGAAGTCGTACATCGTACCCGGCCTGGGCGACGCGGGCGATCTGGCCTACGGACCCAAGTAAAAGGTCGATTATGCCAGACTGAGCGCTCATCGCGGCGGCTGAGCGGATCAACCTGGCCCATGGGCCTACGTATACGGTACGAAACCTGTCCAACTGATCGCCTGATTGTATGTGGCTGACCTCTCCAGTGTATTGGGCTAGCTTGCCTCTGCTATCTACCTTGCTGCTTGCGGCCTCTGGCCAATGGGGGATGTACGTCGGGCTTTTTTTTGCGGCCTTCGTCAAATTTGGGCTGGCGGCAGTAGCCGCGATGGGCAACAATAAGCTCAATTTTCTGGAAATCATGCTGGTCGTAGGCGGCGGTGGTGTCTTGAGTGTGCCCTTCTACACCTTTTTCGGTGAGCAGCTTCGGCGCTTGATTCAGCGCTACCTCAAGCGGCAGCGACCCACTAGCTTTGCTCGGCGCAGGCGAATCTACAAAATCTGGCACCGCTATGGGGTCTGGGGGGTGGCCGTCCTTTCTCCTATCATCTCTCCTATGATTGCCGTAGGGATCGCCGTATCCTTTCAAGAAGCCCCCCGGCGCATCATCAGCATCATCGGTGGGGTGGTACTAGGGTGGAGCTTGGTCTTCGCGTTTCTGCGCGAGTGGGTCCTCTTGCTACTAGAAACGATCCCTGGCTATGGGATGTAGCTGAAAATCACCCGGTTCATCCTACGAATCTTGTCAATCGTGACAAAAAACAACCGCTCCTATATGAGGAGCGGTCCAAACCCAAACAAACACCATGAAAAAAATCATCTATCAATGATCAGCCTAGCTGATTTGAAATCTATTTGAGATACAAGTTAGGAAAATCTTTGTAAATCTCCTCAAAAGTTATTCAATCAAATTCGTGTGGCAGTAAACAAGTTTGGTAGGGATGTCTCACATACCGTAGATTCGAATGTAATACAAAAAGTGCAAATTTTCAAAAAGGAAAACCGCTTCTTTTTTGTCTTCTCTTAGTGATAGGCAAATATATTGCCAGTGATCTCTGGCGACGGGAGCAATCGAGCGAATGGTCATTCTGCTGAGCTGATCAGTTATATTGGATCTGTCGCTGGGGCAATCAGCATTTGACGCGTTTTAAGGTAGAGGGGGCCAGTTCTGATTGCTGGTCAGGGCAGGGTACAGGCTGGCAGGAGCCTGCACCAAAACGGGGAGCTGCTCAGGGTCCAACCAGCTCAGCAAAGCTCGCAAACGATGCTTGTCCAGAGAAGTACAGCCTGCGGTGCCCGCGCCTCCTTTGCGCCAGCCGTGCAAAAAAATGCAAGATCCCCCTCCCGGCAGCGGCGACTCGTAGTTGTGATGCACCATCATGCCCCATTGGTACCGTTCGTCTTGGCGGCGCATATGGTCGGTGCTAGACCAGTCTGCTTGCGTGCGCGCCTCGTCGACGATGCGGTTGTAGGCGCGAGAGCTGGTATCCTCGATGCACATCAAGGTCTCAGACACGTGCACATACGGCACACGCAAAAAGGAGGCTGAGTCTTCAGGTGCGTAGCCAAAGGCTGTTCCCAGGGCAAAGATGCCCGCCGGAGATTTGAGATCCCCCTCATGCTTGGTCGGTCCCGGTAGGGTGCGATAGTCGGCCAGGCCGATGCCCCAGGCCAAGCCCCGCTTGCCGATCAGTACCGGGATGGGCTCTCCCACCAACTGCCATGCACCTGCCTGCCATTGCCAGCGCCGCAATTTACCCTGGGCTTGGTCCCAATCAGCCGTGATTACCTGTATCACCTGTCGGTGTATCGGCGCAGCCATCACGCTGCGGCTGAGGGGGGCGGCAGCCGAAGCGCTAAGCTGGGATGAAGTGCCCGCATCACAGCCGGGTATCGAACCGACTAGCAGGCCAGCCCCAAGGAGAGCAAATATCGAGCGGCAGAGTGATCGCATGAAAGGGTGAGTTGAGAAAACCATCCAACCAAAGCTCAGCAAAAACGAGGTCCGAGGCAAGCCTGAGCGGAAAAGCCCCTCGCTTGCTTACCACTATGATTGTTAGTTACTTTCGCTGGCAAGCTAACCCTCAAATGATCCCGCTCGCATGGAATGGTCTGAAAGTATCTTTACACGTTGGCTCATCAACGGCGGCTACATCCTGCTGTACGTGCTGATTTTTTTCTTCGCCAAATGGCTCAAGGGCATGTTTTCCTCCTACCGCCTGGATGAGCAGCTCACCGAATACGACAATAACGCGGTCTCGGTAAGCGTCGCAGGCTACTTCATCGGGATCACTGCCATCTTTATCGGGGCCTTCAGTGGACCCTCGGTGGGCCTGTGGGAAGACTACGCAAGTGTAACGGGCTACGCTTTGGCTGGCATTTTGCTGCTCAACTTTACCCGCCTGCTCAAC
>CAYVAP010000315.1:0-6079 GCA_964449365.1 uncultured Bacteroidia bacterium | reverse complement strand
TGATACCCATATACCTTATTTCCCTTATACCCCTGACCGTTCATATAGGTGAGTGCTTCTAGTCAATGTTTTATACGAATTTCGAATGGCCAATTACTTAATTCCGAAGGCACTAGTGCCTAAGCGAGCACTTTGACCTCTACCAAGTCCTTGACCGTAGCCACGATGGCAGCCTTGTCGTAGCCGCATTCGGCCCAAAGTTCTTTCTGCGTACCGTGATCGATGAACTGATCGGGGATCCCGAGGCGCACCACGCGGCTCTGATAGCCATGATCCATCATCCACTCCAATACGGCAGAGCCGAAGCCACCCATTTTTGCACCGTCTTCTACCGTGATCACTTTATCGAAGCGCGCGAACACCTCGTGCAGCAGCTCACCATCGAGCGGCTTGACAAAGCGCAGGTCGTAGTGGGCTGGCTGAATGCCTTCCATAGCTAGCTCGGCTACGGCTTCTACGGCAAAGTTGCCGGGATGACCTAGGGTCAGGATAGCTACTTGCTCGCCATCGCTGATCATACGGCCCTTGCCTACCGGGATTTCTTCGAAAGGAGTCTGCCATTCGGGCATCACGCCTTGGCCGCGTGGGTAGCGGATCGAGAAAGGACCCGCTTGCCACTTCGCCGCGGTATACATCAGATTGCGTAGCTCGGCTTCGTTCATAGGGGCCGAGACCACCATCTCTGGGATGCAACGAAAGTAAGCCAGATCGTAAGCGCCCTGATGAGTTGCCCCATCGGCACCGGCCAGGCCGCCCCGGTCAAGGCAAAAGACCACAGGCAGCTTTTGGATCGCCACGTCGTGGATCACCTGATCGTATGCCCGCTGCATGAAGGTGGAATAAATGTTGCAGAAAACCTTGAGGCCCTGCGTAGCCATCCCTGCCGATACGGTCACGGCGTGCTGCTCGGCAATGCCCACGTCGAAGGCACGATCCGGCATCTCGGCGATCATGTATTTGAGGCTACACCCGCTAGGCATTGCGGGGGTTATGGCCATGATTTTTTCGTCTTGTTTGGCCAGCTCGATGATGCTTTTGCCAAACACATCCTGATACTTGGGCGGCTGTGGGACGTCTTTTTTCGACTTGGCGATCTCGCCAGTCACTTTATCGAAAAGACCGGGCGCGTGCCATTTAGTCTGATCTTTCTCCGCTAGTGTGAAGCCTTTGCCCTTGACCGTAACGCAGTGCAGCAGTTTGGGGCCGGGGATGTCCTTGAGGTCATCCAGTACGCGCACCAGGTGGTTGATGTCGTGGCCATCAATGGGGCCAAAGTAGCGAAAGCCCAACGCTTCGAAGAGCATACCAGGCTTGGTGGCAGCGGTCATGCCCTGCTCTAGCTTGCGAGCTACCCCGCGTGCCATTTTCCCCATGCTGTCGAGCTTGCCCAGCATCTTCCACACTTCATTGCGCATCTTATTGTAGGTGTGCGAAGCGGTGATGTCGGTCAGATATTCTTTGAGGGCCCCTACGTTGGGGTCGATGGACATGCAGTTGTCGTTGAGTACCACCAGCATATCGGCGTTGGCCCAGCCACCGTGGTTGAGTCCTTCGAAGGCAATGCCGCCCGTCATCGCGCCGTCACCGATCACGGCCACGACCTTGCGGGGATCACGCTTGTATTGGTTGGCAATGGCCATCCCTACCCCCGCTGAGATAGAAGTGGAAGAATGCCCCACGCCAAAAGTATCGTACACTGACTCAGAGCGCTTGGGAAAGCCTGAGATGCCGCCTTTTACCCGATTGGTATGAAATTGCTCGCGGCGCTCGGTCAGCACTTTGTGCCCATAGGCTTGGTGGCCTACGTCCCAGACCAACTGATCTTCAGGCGTGTTGAACACATAGTGCAAGGCCGTGGTAAGCTCCACCACGCCCAGACTGGCTCCGAAGTGCCCACCATTGACAGAAACGGTAGATATCAGAAAATCTCTTAGCTCTTGGCAAAACTCGTAGAGCTGCTCGGGCTGTAACTTGCGCAAATCGGCTGGATTGTTCACCTGAGCCAGCAGCTTACCTGGTTCGACTTTGACCATGATAGGCAATCTCTTTGGTTGGTATATTAGTGCAAAAACGTGGCTCTCTAACTTCGATCAATTGCGAAATGTTCTTTCTCTTGCAGAACTTTTGGGTGAATTTTCGCTGGAGGAAGTCATTAGCCATTGATAATCAACCCTCTGAAAACCGCACTTTTTTGCGAGGGCTGCTCCGAGCTGGTAAGGTAGGAGCATTTGACCATACATCCAATCTAAAATCACGCCTGGCAAGCAGCATCGTCAGCGCGCTTCAACTTGCCCCTCAGGAGTTGTTCCTGCGGCTCCCCCACGGCCTGAGCTGGCTCAGCCGACAGGTTGGTCGCCGATCACGGCTTTAAAGTATTCGCGTGGTGTTTCTCCCGTCAGCTTTTTGAAGGAGCGGTTGAAGGCAGTCTTGGAGTTGAAGCCGACCATCATCGCCACGGCGAGAAAGGTGTGATTTTGGTACTGAGGCTCTACCACCCGGCGCTTGAAAGCTTCGACCCGATAAGAATTGATAAAGTCGTTGAAATTCATGCCAAACCCCTGGTTGATGGCCCGCGACAGCTCGTGGGGGTTGGTGCCAGCCAGCTCTGCCAACTCCGAGAGGGTAAGCTTGGGGTTGTAGAAGGGTTGATCCTCTGCCATCAGTTGCTCGATGCGCGCTTTGAGGGCATAGTCGAAGAGAGGCTCTGCTTCAGCGGGCGCTGTGGCCGCAGGCTGGGGCAACGTGGGGGCTGTGGCTAGAGCCTCGGTAGGCTCGGGCGGGCGGGCATCATCGGTCGACTGCGGAATGCGAAAGATCTCAGGCTCTTTCATGGCGTAGTACCCTAGCAAAAACACCGTGAGAGAAAAGCCGATCCAGATCACATCGGTGCTACGGTCGGTGATGAAGGTCAGGTCACTCCCCGTGGCGCGACCATAGCCGCCGATTGCAAAAGTAACTACCCAAAGCGACAGACATATGCCTTTGATGGTCATGACGTTGCGCAGAAAATGCAGATTGGAGCCCGCTGAGTATTGATGATCAGACTCATGCTGATAGGTGCGAATCTCCCTACGGGCATAGAGCCAATAGCCCATGTTGTAGGGGAGGGCTAGCCCTGCCGCCCAGATGAAGTAGGGACGCAAATCGAGCCCCACGGCTTGGTTGATAAACGCCTGATGCTCCATCACAAACAAGGGCAGATAGGCCATCAGGTGCAACGAGAAGGGCACGAAGTACAGCCAGGTACGAAAATCGACCATCTTGGGCCTAGGGCGCAAAAGCCGCTGAATGTACAGCAGGAAAACCGGCGCGTAGAGAAAGTAGATCAAGTCTGGGACTAGCAGCAGCTTGGGAGCCCAGTTGAACACGTCGCGATCGTAGATCACCACCCGTGAGATCAAAGCCAGTGATATCAGCAGCAGCAGCACCGTGAGCAGGCGGTTGGCGGGGAGGTTGTTTCGGTCCAGGCTATTGATGGCTACGATGATGAGCAAGCCCTGGATGGCGGCCATGAGCCAAAAGATGGTGTAGGCGTTGACCGGAGTGCCGGATATATCTTCCCACGAAGCGATGCTGACCTGCACCGCCTCGCCATCCCATTGATCGGCGATCAGCCGACGGTTGAAGCGCGCCCGGCCACTAGCCCTGCCTTCGACGCTCGACCAGTTGCCCCGCGTGAATTTGTACTCCAGGGTATCGATGCTGAGGGGTACCCTTACCTCGAAGGTACTATCAGGCTGGAGACGCAAGCGGTAGTCGGGGTCGTCGGTGCGCCAGTCGTTGAAGTTGCCGGTTACGTACAGAGCGGCATCACTGGGGGTGCTGGCGGGAAGCTGAGTGATCCGCAGCAACACCGTCTTAGGGGGGGAGTGGGGCGGTAGGTCTTCCCAGCCCTTCACCCAAAGGCGGATTTCCTTGGGCGTCGCTTCACCTTTGATGAGCCGATTGGCGATGGGGCGTCCTAGCGCATCAGCCTCGACCCGCTGCCAGTCGCCCCGGGTGATCTTGAAGGAACCATTGCTCGGCAGGCTATCGACCCACAGGGCGTAGCGGCCATCAGGCTGCCGCTCAAACTCATAAGCCGGCGCATCCGCCTGCCAGCGATTGAAGCTGCCGGCCAAAAAAAGCTGGCATTGGGCCGGAGTCGAGGGAGGTAGCTGCTCGATCACGAAACGAGTACGTGCCGTCCCAAAGAGAGGTAGCAACAGCCAAAGGAGGAAATACATCCAGATGATCCGGTAGCGGATCTGGCACATAAGCGATCAACACTTTGAAGTAGTAGTCCTTACGAATCGAAGAGGGCGTATGATTCTTGTTAAAGATACACAAGAATTCGAAAAGCGTAAGGGTTTGCTCCCCAACGAAAGGTAGCTCGATTCTTCTGGCCAGTCGCTCAGCGTTTGGTTGGCACACGTAGAAGCGATGCCTCTTAGAAGCTGTTGGGGATTGGGTGTTTGCTTACCAAAAGCAGGATTGCCACGAATCAATGGGATTGATGACCCCATTTAATGAGTCTGACCACGAAAAGCTGGGGTAAGGGCCTTGGTAGCGCTCAAAGAATAACTTCCCCCTTTTTGTTTCACGCAGAGACGCAGAGACGCAGAGGAAAAAGTTGATAAACAGGGGATTGTATTTCTTTGCCTAAAATGGAAAAAGGGAGTTTATTTTTTGACTGTTGCTAAGGTCGGCTTTTCTTCCTTGCCCTGGCACGAATTCTCTGCGCGAAATCGGCCTGTTATTTTTCTCGCGTTACTCAGCTTTGAGTCGGGACGCAAGGCAGGGCAGCGGATCAGAGCTGAAATGAGGGGTGTATCAACGCCAGAATTTTGAACCCGGGTGAAGGATACATTCCGCCCCAAAACCGTGGGATGCCTCCCCATCAAACTGAACAGCCCTCTTATCCCCCCAGCCGTTCATAGAGGACTCAATAGTTGCTCACGCCGCCGGGAAAAAAAGCCCGTCGGTAGAAGTCATCCAGGCGCGGGTGCCGATGGATAAAGTCTTTGTGGTCGGCTCGCCAACTGAGCAACTCTGGTAAGTACTGCGTGGCTGCGCGATCGCGGTAGAGTTGCTTGGCTTGGGTCGGATTGGCAGCCATCCAGCGCAGGTTGCGATGCAGTGCCATCAACACCTCGGGGTGTCTGCTGATCCAGAATTTATCGTCGTAGAGCGACTCGGCCAGTTCGCCGTGCTCCGAGAGCCAGTAGAGGTTGCCAAAGAGCTTTTCGACTAGCTCGGGGCGCTTTTTGAGGTCTTTGGTTTTGGCTTGCGCCAGCAGCGGATACTGCCGGGCCAGATCGCGCAGCTCGCGCTGCTCCTGCGCGTACCGATAGATTTTTTCAGACTGGCTGCGATCGAGCATCTCATTGAAGCTCAGTAGCCCATCTTGGTTGCGGTCGGTCAGTTGATAGTGGCGAGAATCCAGGTAGTAGCCAAACTCTGAAGCAAACAACTCCATCTCGCTACGCTGTAGCAAGGCATCGTCATTTTGGTCGGAAATGATGAAACGCTCTTCCTGAAACCACAGGTTGATCTCCTCATAAATGGGGCGCTGTGCCAGTGAGTCATGAAAGCCAAAGCAAAACAAGGATAGCAGAAGGATCATCGAATGGCGCATGTGAAATGGGTTTGTTTGGGTAAAATAGGTTGGGACAGAGAGAGGAAAGAAAAAGGCAAAAAAAAAGAGGCGTAGCTTGCAAGATTGATGCTTGCTCCCAGCCACACCGTTGTAGCTGCAAAAAATCGTGCCTAATTTCGGGGTAGATCCCGAAATATTCACTAGTTCGAGGGGGAGTATGCAAGGTCTTTTCCCAAATCGTCAAAAATGCTCGCTTAACGGTAGATTACCACTCACCTATATGAACGGTCAGGGGCATAAGGGAATAAGGTGGTCGTACAGCATTTATACTTCAAAGTGGTTGAATGGTAGAGTGGTTGATTGATTGAATGGCCTTGTTATCAATAAGTGATAGTGTCTTACAATGCTACCATCATACTACTGGACATGAGCTTTTGGCGCGCTCGTTTTTGGACAAGATGGACAAGATGGGACAAGATTAACAAGATGGCTTTCAGGTGC
>CAYVAP010000314.1:0-6085 GCA_964449365.1 uncultured Bacteroidia bacterium | reverse complement strand
ATAAGGGTATCAGGCACTTTGGTCAGCCCCCGTTCATATTGGCTCACTCAGTGGCTGCGCCCAGCGGCTATCTTTACTCTCAGTTACGAATTACGAATTTCGAATGCGAAGCACTAGCCCCAGGAAAACCCACCTTTTCCCCTTACCTTTCATGTTTAAAAGTTCAGCGTTGGGGGCAAAGTGACTCGCTTCTAGCTTTTGACTCCGACGCTCAACCTCGAACTAACTACTGATCATATGCCAAGCATCTCACAACGGGCCCAAACCATGCCCGCCTCGCCCATTCGCAAGCTCGTGCCCTACGCCGAGGCTGCCCAGCGCCGGGGAACCAAGGTGTTTTTTCTCAATATCGGCCAGCCCGACATCGAGACCCCGCCGTCCTACTGGCAGGCCATCGAGCAGGCCCACCTCAAGGTGCTGGCCTATAGCCACTCAGCGGGCAACGCCTCCCTACGCCAGGCCATCGCCGACTACTATGCCCGCATCGGGCAGGAGATCGATATCGATCAAGTGATCGTGACCACCGGCGCCTCCGAAGCGCTCAACTTTGTCTTCGCGGCCTGCCTCAATCCCGGAGACGAGGTGATCATTCCCGAGCCATTTTACGCCAACTATAACAGCTTCTCCATCGCTGCGAATGTGCAGGTAAAGCCGTTGGCTACCCACATCGAGGAGGGCTTTGCCCTGCCCTCGATCGAGGCTTTCGAAGCGCTCATTACGCCCCGTACCAAGGCCATCCTGATCTGCAACCCTGGCAATCCCACGGGTATCCTGTATAGCCAGGCAGAATTGGAAAAACTCCAGGCCATGGCCATGAAGCACGACTTGTTTCTGATTGCTGACGAGGTGTACCGCGAGTTTACCTACGACGGACTGCCTCACCACTCGGTGCTGTCGCTGCCTAGGGCGGAGCAGCATGTGATCGTGACCGATTCTATTTCCAAGCGATTTTCCGCTTGTGGGGCGCGCATCGGCTGCGTGGTCTCTCGCAACGAGGCCGTGATGGACTCGGTGATGAAGCTAGCCCAGGCTCGCCTGTCGCCGCCGACACTAGGGCAAATCGGGGCGGAAGCTGTCTACGGCTTGCCGCAGAGCTTTTATGAGGGAGTGGCCAGCGAGTACATGGCCCGCCGTGATCTGATGCTCGACATGCTGCGCCAAATGGACGGCGTGGTCGTGCCTCAGGTCAACGGGGCATTTTACGCCATGGTCAAGCTCCCGGTGGATGACAGCGAGACCTTTTGCCAATGGATGCTAGAAGCGTTTGACTACGAAGGCAAAACCTTGATGATGGCTCCTGGCGCGGGCTTTTACTTCACTCCCGGCCAGGGGCAGGACGAGGTGCGCCTCGCCTACGTGCTCAATCAAGAGGATTTGCGCCAAGCGATGCACTGCCTACGGGCCGGTCTGGCGGCGTATCCGGGCCGCAAGGTGGAGTCATCGGCACAGATGGCCCATTGATGGCGCAAGGCCGATCCTCCTTGTCTGGGATGGGCCTTTTCGCATTTGCCCTTTTGTCCTTGCCCGCCAAGCTGTACCTTCAAGGGCCTACTCTCTAGAATTCCGAAGTCATCGCCTATGCAGCAGTTGGTGCTGACCACCCACACGGGGGTCAACCTCAATTACCCTTTGCCCGATCTGGTCGCTTTTGCTCAAACCCACGGAGGCGATACCCCGGCCTGCTTGCCGCAGCTACGCCAAAAGCTCGAACTGATTTTTACCCCTAGTCAAGCGGAGGGGGGCTTTGTCATTTTGGGATTGGATGAAGCCCAAGACAACCAGCTCATCGGATTCTTGGCCATGGAAAGTGCTGCGGCCGCTCAGTCGGGGCAGCATCGGCTGGTGACCCTGGTGATACACGCCGAGCACCGAAGGCAGGGCCACGGCCAAGCGTTGCTGCGCAGTGGCAAGATGCTCTGCCACGATCAGATCTGGATCGAATTGGCAGCAGGGCATCCTCTGGCCAGCTTTTTTCAGCAAGCAGGCTTCGAAGTGAGCCAGGACTCGCTGGTGCTGCGCCGCTGACTATCTTCTACTCAACCCGTTCTCTTATGAGCCGATCCTCCTCCCCCAATACCAACAAAGCCCACTCCGAAGCCCATCTGGTCGACGCCCGCAATTATTGGTGGAATGAAGACTACCTGGGGCTAATGGCCGAGCGGCTGGAGCTGTTTCATTGCCGTCGCATCGCCGACATTGGATGCGGCAAGGGCATGATGGGCCTCAAGCTGGCAGGCTATCTCTCGCCCGGAGCAGAAGTCCATGGCCTCGATCTGGAGCGCCGATACATCAAGGCGGCCAAGCAGATTGTGCGCCATCGCAACCCTGCCCCCGATGTGCATTTCTACTTCGAAGAAGGCGATGCCCATCGGCTACCCTACGCGGATCAGAGCATGGACCTGACCCTCTGCCAGACTTTGCTCATCCATGTGGAAGACCCTGCTGCCGTGATTCGGGAGATGATCCGCAGCACCCGCGCAGGAGGATGGGTGGTGGCCATGGAGCCCAACAACCTGGCTCCCAACCTGATGTTTGACCGCTACATCGAGACTGACTATGATGTGGAGGAGGTGTTGCAGGTGATCGAGGTGCGCCTGCGCATCGAGAAGGGCAAAAAACGCCTGGGCGAAGGCTTCAACTCTCTGGGCGACGTACTACCCGACCTCTACTCCCGTGCTGGGCTGGAAAATATTCAGGTGTGGCTTTCAGATAAGGCCATGCCCATCATCCCCCCCTATGAGAGCCAGGAGATGCGGGTGCGTGTAGCCCAGATGATTACCTGGATCGAGTCGGGCGAGGCAGGCTTTGGCTACGACGAAAACCTGCGCTACTACCTAGCCGGTGGCGGCAAAAAGGAGGACTTCGAAGTCTACTGGCAGCGCGTATCGCTCTACAAACTCTCCATGCTCAAGAAGCTCAAGCAGGAAGAATTTATCTCCGCCGGCGGCAGCGTGATGTACGTGGTGGCCGGGCAAGTACCAGAGAAATGAGCGTTGCGGCTCTACCCCCCACCTTGCGATCATTTCGGGCCCTACCGAATTCTTGTGTAGCTTCGCGGCAAAGATCCTCCCTATGAAGCTAGACGTCCTTTTCATGGCTCCCCATCCCGATGACATCGAGTTGGGTACCGCAGGCACCATCGCCAAACTGGTCGCGGCGGGCAAAAAGGTGGGCGTGGTCGACCTGACCCGAGGCGAGCTGGGGTCGCGTGGTTCGGCTGAAGTGCGCGACCAGGAGGCGGCTCGCGCCGCTGAGATTCTGGGTATTTCTCATCGCGAGAACCTACGCTTTCGCGATGGATTTTTCGCCCACGACGAGGAGCACATCCACGCCATCATTCGGGTAGTGCGCCGCTTGCAGCCGCAGGTGGTGATCGCCAATGCGCCCCACGATCGCCACCCCGACCACGGGCGAGCGTCTAAGCTGATTCGCGACGCGGTCTTTCTCAGCGGCCTACGTAAGATCGAAACCGAACACCAAGGCCAAGCCCAGCCAGCCTGGCGCCCAAGCCGCACTTTTTTCTTTATCCAAGACTATGACCTGCCTCCTGACTTCGTGATCGACATCAGCGAGTACTGGGAACAGAAAAAACAGGCCATCTTGGCTTACGGCTCGCAGTTTTACAATCCCGATACGTACCGGCCCAACCCCGATGAGCCAGAGACCTACATCTCCAACGCTGATTTTTGGCACTTTCTCGAAGCCCGCGCCCGCAAAACCGGCCATCAGGTGGGGGCGACCTTCGGCGAGGGCTACCTCTCGGAGACACCGCTGAAGATCACTTCGCCGTTGGAATTGGTATGATTGGTGATGGGAAGCAAATTCCGAATTTCTAATTAATGATGTACGATCTCGCCTGGACCGACTGGCTGCTGCTGTGGATCTGTGCGATGCTGGTGGCCGTGGCCAAAACGGGTATTGCGGGGGTCTACAACGTAGTGGTGCCCCTGATGGCCATTGTGTTTGGGGGGAAGGCCTCCACAGGGGTGCTGCTGCCGATTCTGATCATGGGCGACCTGTTTGCGGTGGGCTATTACAATCGCTCGGCGCAGTGGCGGCATGTGCTTCGCCTGATTCCGCCGGCTCTGCTAGGGGTGATCCTGGGCACTTGGGTAGGAGACCGTGTATCCGAAGCGACCTTTCAGATCTTGCTGGCCAGCGTGGTGCTGATCGGCATCGGGCTAATGATCTACCTCGAAGTGCGCAAGGTCAAGGCCGTGCCCGAGCATCGGGGCTTTGGCATCAGCATGGGGCTGCTAGCGGGCTTTACCACCATGGTCGGCAACGTAGCTGGCCCCATCGTGGCGGTGTATATGCTATCGATGCGCCTGCCCAAAAATGAATTCATTGGCACCACGGCCTGGTTTTTCTTGCTGGTCAATCTCCTGAAGCTGCCTTTCCACCTTTTGGTGTGGGATACCATCTCGGCGGCTTCGCTCAGGCTCGATGCGCTGATGCTCCCTGGCATCGCCCTAGGGGCCCTGATCGGGGTGCGCATCGTCAAGCTCATCTCCGAAACCTTTTACCGCCGCTTCGTGATCGTGACCACGGTAGCCTCGGCGCTCTTGTTGCTCTTTTGAAAAATTGTGCCTGCGCGGTTGACTAGCCTAAGGAAGAGGCGTATTTTGACGGGAAGGCTATTAACCTTGGTGGCCGCTCAACTCCATTTGCCATGCAAGATCAAATCAAAAGCCGCCTCGAAGCGCTGCGCAGCGAATGGGCGCGGGGCCAGGAACATCTGCAACAGCTAGAGCAAGAAGCTGAACAAACTCGGCAGACTATGCTGCGCATCAGTGGGGCGATTCAGGTGCTGGAAGAACTGCTGCAGCAGGCTCAGGCTAAAGAGCAAAGCGCGAGCCCTCCCAATGGAGACCCGCGCGCAGATGTGCAGAAATCAGAAATATAATCGTTCGCGATCAGCTCTCGACCTCGATGTAGGTCAGGATAGCGTCGATATCTGACTCATTCAGAGCAGGAAAGGCGGTCATCATTTGCTTGTTGTACGCCTCGTACAAGGCTATCGCGCGAGGATCGCCGGCGTTGATTTTGGCGGGCGCATTTTGAATCCAACTGTAAAGCCATTTTTTATCGTCGGCGTATTTTTCAGTTACACCAGCCAGTTTGGGGCCGATTCGCTGTTGGTTCAGGGCGTGGCAGGAGCTACAATTGGTACGAAAGAGGCCCTTGCCTTGGTCAACTTCTGCCTGCTTTTCGGGGCTCAGATCGGAGGATTGAGCGGTGGCGGTCGCCGTTGGTTGGTTTTGGGAGGCTGTGGCCACATACTGGGGTGCATGGGTATAGCCGTCGATCACGACGTAGAAATAAAAGCCAAGCACCAACAAGGCCAGTCCGGATAGTATAGTTACGATGCGTTGCATAGGTTGAATCACCTTCAGGTAAAAAAGAGCAGAAGCCCGAAATTTGCTTCTTTCTTTTTTCTTCCATTTTATTCAACCAAGCAACCAAGTGTTTTGTGTTTTCCCGGCGGCAATGAACAATTCAAAACAGGTAGGTGAAGTCGATGTATGGGAGGGGAAGGGGCAACAGGGCGGTGGCTCCGTTCCCGAACCCAAAAAGTTGCAGGAACCCACCATTGATACTATAATCGCTGAAGTGGAGTCGACCTCCCACCATGACCGTGGCCAGGGTCGTTGGATTACTGCCCAGCAAGGGGGCTTGAAGGTTGAGGGGCAAAATCCAGTTTTCGAGCACGAGGGTCAAGCGATTCGAAACCCGAGCGGTACCACTGAGGCTGATCAGCGGCGGTGGCAGCACGACCAAGTCGGAACGGATGATGCCAAAGCCTTTGGCGCCCAGCCACCCCACGCCGAGGGAAAGGTTGTACTCTGGGTTGCCATAAGTCGCTATCCCATAGCCGTATCCCCCCAAAAAGCCGATATTGTTGGTCCCGTTGAGGCCGATTCCTAGCCAAAGGCCCGTGGTAATCAAGCCGCCACCTAAGTAGAGTCGGTCGCCCACGGGGGTAGCGTAGCGCACCGAGCCAATGCCACCCAAGACCACCAATCCGGGGATTAACAGGCTTGATGTCAACGCACTGATGTCAGAACCGACGGAGACGCTGACC
>CAYVAP010000313.1:0-6095 GCA_964449365.1 uncultured Bacteroidia bacterium | reverse complement strand
GGTATGGGGTTACCAGGTACAGCATTTACCTTCCGTTTATATTGGCTCACTCAGGGGCCGCCCCAAGCGGCTATATTTTCAATGACGGATGACGAATAACGAATAACGAATCGTAAATTTCGAATCACATATGCGACGACTACTATCTCTCTCGATCCTTCTCGGTATCCTGAGCGCACAGGGGCAAGAGGCCCTGCGTGCACCTTGGTCAGCCACGCTATCTTTAGGCCAATATCCTGCCAGTCTGGCCATACCACGGGTTGACCCTTTGCATCCGGGCCTGCGCTTGGGTGCCACTTACCATTGGAGCCCAATACGCCCCCACCATCTCACCACCTCGGCCAACCTGGCATACTTTTACCACGCCAACTTGCAGCATGGTATTCAGCTCTACACGGAGCTGGGGTATCAGTTTACTTGGCCGGGAGGACTACGCCTCACCCCCTTGCTGCTGGGCGGTGGCTATCAACTGTCCATCACGGATCTACCGAGCATTCGCTTCGATCCCAGCACCCAACGCTACGAGCCGACCATTTCCCTGCGTCAGCATGTTCTGATTTTGCTGGGTAGCACCCTCGGCTATCAGAGCCGACTACACCTTTGGCAACGCCCGGTGAGCTTTGAGCTCGCCTACCGCTGGCAAGTGCAGGGGCCTTTCATCAACCAAAACGTGCCGATCATAGCCTACACCCCGCTGCTACTGGGCATTGCCCTGCCCTTGCAGCGCTGATGCGCACAACCAAAGCTCTTGCCTAGCCGTTGCAATGACATGATTCATGCTTCTTACCCTTGGTTCCTGCCGTCGGGGCTTCGCGCCTGGCTGATGTGGATGTTGATCTGGACCCCCGGCTTGATGCTGGGGCAGGTCAAAGTAGCCTGGTCTACCCTCGAAGGAGTCGACTATTCCTACGTGCAAAACATGGATCAAAACGTCTGGTATGGCAAGCCGGCTTATGCCGAGAGCGTCAAAGCCCTCGAAGGCAAGACCATTCAAATCAAGGGCTACGTCCTGCCCCTAGATGTCTCGGGCGACAACTACGTGCTCTCGGCTTTTCCTTTCAGCAGTTGTTTTTTCTGCGGCGGTGCCGGCCAGGAGTCCGTGATGGAGCTACGCCTGGCCGATCCCGAAGCCACCTTCAAGCAAGACGATTACCGCACCTTCGTCGGCACCTTGCGCCTCAACTACCGCGAGCTGGAGCTCAACTACATCCTGGAAGATGCGCGGCTGCTGAAATGATACCGCCATCGCTCACATAATCCCCCCGAAAAACAGCGCATTGGCGAAGAGCTTGTGGGTGCCCCACCAAAAGGCGCGGAAGTTGGGGTTGTCGACCATAGCGATGAGACGCCCCTGCCCTACCCGGTAGGTATTGATCACGGCCGTTCCGGCCATACGCTGCAGATTTTCGGGCGAGACATACCCACTGATCAGAGGCTGCGCGGTGTATTTTAGCGGAGTAATGGCTGGATTGTCAGAAGCCTCGAGGTAGCGGGTGCTGTTGCGAAATACCGCGATGGTATCGCGCTGATAGCCATAGCCGAGGGGGTGGCTACGGTCGAGCCGAGCCTGGCAAATAGCCCCGCCAATGATCTGCGCTCCCCGCACACTAGGTTGATCGGCGTAGGCAAGGTCTTTGAGGCTGGTGTCGGGCTGAGGGCTGAGCAGTTTGAGCCCCCCCAACCCCTGGCTGGAAGCCCAGGCTACCGCTGCCTTGGTGGCGATCAATACCCCGCCATCACTCACCCAATCGACCAGGCGCTGCCGATTCAATGCGCCGTAGCTACCGTTGACCATGATCACGGTGGTGTATTCATCCAGGTCGACCTGATCGAAATCATCCATCTCCACCATGGTCAGAGGCAAGCGATAGCGCTGATCCATCAGATGCCATACCTCGCCTGCCTCGTAGCCACTCACCCCTTCGCCGACCAGCATGAGGGCCTTGAGGGCCTTCAGCGCCTCAAAGCTGGGGCTCCCCAGGTTGACCCCCTCGGTGAGGCCACTCGCTAGGGCGTGGATGGCCAGCTCATCTTCGATGGCAATGGTATCCATCAGGGCCTTGATCGCCTTTGGCGCTAGGGCTTGATTTTGCAGCGGTATCAGGATGGTGCCTCGGGCGAGATCATGCTCCCCTACCGAAAAAGGCTTGGTGGCCACCTTGGCGCGCAGCCCGGCTTCTAAGATGCGCCCCAGCGCACGCGGCGCAAAGTAGCCCTGCCATGCGAAGGCATAGGCATAGGGGGTAGTCTCTACCCTCTGGGGCTGATAGGTAGGCACGGTGCGCAGCAAAGGAGCATCTTTGACCATTTGCGACGCCTCGCGCCTGCTCACTTCCGTAAAGTCCAGCCCAAAAGCCAGTGGCATGGTCCAGGCCGATACGTCGTAAAATAGGCTATCGGCAAACTCGGTAGGCTGCTCAAACAGGGCCCGCACCAAGCGATATTGCGGTTGGGCCAGGGGCACAAAGTAGGCTTGGTCAGGCGCGTACCGTACGCCATCGAGGGTAAGATCATCGACCAAGGCTTTTACCTCGATCTGATGATGCAGCAGCAAACTGAGCAGGGCCCGGCTGCGGGTACGATCTTGCCGCGCGGTAAACACAAAGCCTGCCCGCTGATCTTGCTCCGCTGCTTGCAGGGCACTTTGAAAAAATTCGCGCTGATGACCCAAGAGCTCCTCGCGCAGGTCGCGGCAAGCCCGCAGCGTCGAGAGCGAGGTCGTTACTTGGTTGCGGATGGTGAAGGGAAAGGTCAGTACGCCGTGGTCGGTATCCTGGGCGTATCCCCGCGATGAAGCCTGCTCAAACAAGATGCCCACCCCGCCATTGACATCGGGGTAGGTAGAGCCTTTGCCATAGTAAAAGTCGTCAAAACTCTCCTCGGTGTAGTACAGCGAGCCGATGCGATCCAGGGCTTCGGCATGGTACTTGGCCGCCTGACGAGTGAGGTCGTAGACTCTCTCAGGCGTCAGCGGATTATTGCGGCTAGGGATACCAGGTTGGAAAAAGTAGGTGCCGCTGCTGCCCATCTCGTGGTAGTCGGTCAGGAAGTTGGGCTTCCAGCGATGAAACTGCATGACCCTGGCCCGCGACTCGGGGTGCTGCACCAGCAGCCAGTCACGGTTGAGATCGAACCAGTAGTGGTTGGTGCGGCCCCGAGGCCAGCTTTCGTTGTGCTCGCGGTGGCGACGGCTCAGGTTGTCGCGGTTCAGACTTTTGTGGCTGTTCACCCAATGGGCAAACCGATTGAGGCCATCAGGATTGAGGCAAGGATCGAGGATCACCACCATCTGATCGAGCAGATCGCTGATCTCTTCCCCCTGCGCCGCCGCGAGGTAGTAGGCAAAGAGCAAGGCAGCATTGCTACCGGAAGGTTCGTTGCCGTGTACGCTGTAGCCCATGTTGACCACCACTGGCATATCATCGAGTGGAACCTCGGCCGCTGCCGTCGGATCGCTCAACTTGAGGTGCTCTTGACGAATGGCTTCCAAGCGCGCGAGATTGGCCGCAGAGGTGATATACAGGTGCAACAGCGGCCGCCGCTCATAGGTGTAGCCAATGGTATCGATCGCGATGCGATCCGAAGCTGCTGCTAAGGTAGCCACGTACTGCACCAGCTTGTCGTGGCTCACGTGCCATTCGCCTACCTGAAAGCCCAGCACCGAGGCCGGAGTAGGGATATCCTTGCGATATTCGATTTCGGAGGGCAGATAATAGGTCAGCTCGACTTGAGCCATCACACTCATCAGCGGGGCTATCAGTAGGTAGAAAAGCAAGGTTCGCATAACGTGGTGGATTGGTGGATTGGGAGAGTGGTAGATTGGCCTTATTCCCCCCTCATCGCCGCTGGGCAAAGAGCCAGTCGTAGACAAAGGGCAGGTTGCTAAAGGCTGGCCCCCAACTAGCGTGGCCAACGCCAGCAAACTCGGTGTATACGGGGCTTCCGCCTGCGGCTCGCAGCGAGACCACCATTTGGCGGGAGTAGGCAGGCGGTACCACCTCATCTTCGGCCCCATGAAAAATCCAAACGGGCAGGTGCTCGATCCGCTCTACAAAGCGCCGATCAGCAAAACCACAGATTGGCACCGCCGCAGCAAAAACCTCAGGGTAGCGCATAGCTAGCTCCCAGACCCCAGCGCCACCCATGCTCAGGCCCACCACGTAAATGCGGCTGGTATCGATGGGATAGCGCTGCACAAAGGCCCCCAGGGCCTGCATGCTCATCGACAAGGCTTTGGCCATGCTATCGGTGAGGCGATATTGGTTGGTTTCTTCTTCGAAAACGCCATTGGACCAGCGCTGCTCGGCGGGGCATTGTGGGGCAAACACGTAGCAGGGATACCGCAGGCTGCGCCCCGCTTCGATGAAGCGCGGCAGCACATGCTTGAGCTGGGCAGTGTTGTCGTCGCCGCGCTCGCCAGAACCATGCAGGAAGACAATCAGCGGATAGCGCACCCCATCGAACAAGGTGTCGGGAGCCAGCCAGCGATAGAGCAGCGAGTCGCCCGCATCGTTGCGGTACTGACGCTGCTCATAAGCGGCCTCTACGGCTTCGGATTGAGCCAGCCCAGGGAGGATCGAGGCAAGCAAAAGGGAGAAGACAAGTTGGCGCATAGGATGAGTTTGAGAATTGGAAATGTCTCATCACAGATTTCAAATATCGAATAAAATGTCACCCTCTCAAATCTGCAGCGGCAGAGCGATCTAGAAACCAGTGCAGGATGCCTGCTTCGGGTTGGATGTGATAGGCCGGTAACTGCCGGGCTCCGGGGCGACCACCCAGGATCTGGGCCGTGCGACCGGATTTTTTGGGGCCAGTAACCAAAAATGCCACCGTAGCAGCATGGCTCAGGAGCTTACCCGTGAAGGTAATGCGTGGCTGCATACTCGTAGGATGAGTCGCCACGGCGGTCAGGGCTTCGTCTTCGAGCAGGTAAATCTGATTAGGAAAAATCGAGGCCGTGTGCCCATCCTCCCCCATACCCAGCATGACCAGGTCAAAACGCGGAATCTCATGTACCTGAGGCACCTGCTCACGAATCTCATCGGCGTAGCGCTCAGCCTCATCTTCGGGAATAGCTTCGCCCCGAATGCGGTGAATGTTTTCCTGAGGAATCTCGACCTGGCTGATCAGGTATTGCTGCGTCGTACGGTAGTTACTTTCGGCATCATCGGGCGGTACGCAGCGTTCATCGCCCCACCACAGATGCATCCGTTCCCAGGGGAAGGCTTGGGGGTAGTCTTTGGCCAGTAACTGAAACAGGCGCTTGGGCGTGCTGCCTCCATTGAGGGCTAGATGCAGAGGTCGATCGGCTTCTTGCCGATCGACCCATGCCTTGAGCCATGCGGCAAACGCCTCCGCTACGGCTTGATCGCTATCGTAGATGTGGATATGGATTTCCATGTAGGGCAGAGCAAAAAGTTGATGGAGCAAAGCTGGCTTGTGCCAGTCTCTTGACTCAAACTTACTGCCTTAGGGTAGATTATGGAAATCAAAGTTCTCTGCAATTGCATTTCTCCCTTTTGCCGTGTGCAGAGTAAGCTTCTCGCTGAGCAATTCGAGAAAAAATACAAAAAGTTCAGTGTTCAAACATCTTTTTCGCAGCTCCGCCGTATGTATCAGTGTTTAAACACCAATTTTACTCAACTAATTTTTCACAACATGACTTATCAAGACAAAGCTACCGACATCTACACCAAGCTTAGCCAAGGCAAGCTGATGGATGCATTCGAGCAATACTACGGCGAACACGTAGTCATGATCGAAGCCGATGGCCGCAAGCGCGAAGGCAAGGACGCCAACCGTCAGTACGAGCAAAACTTCCTCGGCATGATCAAGGAATTTCATGGTATGGGGATCGACGCCATCGCAGCTGATGAGCAAAACGGCATCACCACGGTCGAATCCTGGATGGACATTACTTTTCAAGATGGTAATCGTGCCACCCTCAAGCAAGTGGCCGTACAGCGCTGGCAAGGCGATCACATCGTCGAAGAGCGCTTCTACAATGGGTCAAACTAGTGCTTTGCATTCGAAATTCGTAATTCGTAATTGAAAGCAAATATAGCCGCTTGGGCGGCCACTGAGTGAGCCAA
>CAYVAP010000312.1:5690-6112 GCA_964449365.1 uncultured Bacteroidia bacterium | reverse complement strand
GGCGCGATCAGATCCAGGCTTACCTCAAGGAGCAGGGTATTCCTAGTATGGTATATTATCCAGTTCCCTCTCATTTGCAGGGAGCTTATCAAGCATATGGCTATCGAGAGGGCGATTTACCCGTTTCCGAGCGCCTCTGTGAGCAGGTGATCAGCTTGCCGATGCACTCCGAATTGACCGAGGAGCAGCAGCGGTATATCGCTGATCACTTCATCAAAGCTGTCAATCAATTCTTAACCCCCACTAACTAATTCAGGAACTCTCATGAAAGTAGCTGTCGTTGGTACAGGTTACGTAGGCCTAGTTTCGGGTACTTGCTTCGCAGAAGCAGGTAACGATGTGCTGTGCGTAGACAACAACCAGGAGAAGCTCGCCATGCTGCGCGCCGGATCGTAAGCGTTGTCCGCCATCAGCAGCGTGTC
>CAYVAP010000312.1:0-5680 GCA_964449365.1 uncultured Bacteroidia bacterium | reverse complement strand
GCAACGCCAAGGAAGGCCGCCTGTCCTTCACTGACTCCCTTGCTCAAGCGGTCGAATTTGCGGAGGTCATCTTCCTGGCGCTGCCCACTCCTCCCACCGAGGATGGCTCCGCTGACCTCAAGTACGTGCTGGGGGTCGCTCATGAGATCGGCACTCTGCTCAAGGACTACCGCGTGGTGGTCAACAAATCGACGGTGCCCGTAGGCACCGCGGACAAGGTGCGTGAGGCCATTGCTTCGCAGACCGACATCGAGTTCGACGTGGTGTCCAACCCTGAGTTTTTGCGCGAAGGCTTTGCGGTGCAAGACTTCATGAAGCCCGAGCGTATCGTGGTAGGCTCTCGCTCTGAGCGGGCTACTGCCACGATGAAGCGCCTCTACAAGCCCTTTGTGATGTCGGGCAACCCTGTGATCTTCATGGACGAGCGCAGCGCCGAGGTGACCAAGTACGCCGCCAATGCCTTCTTGGCCACCAAGATCTCCTTCATGAACGAGATCGCCAACCTTTGCGCACGCGTAGGGGCTGATGTGGACAACGTGCGCCAGGGCATGGGGACTGACTCGCGCATCGGCAAGCGCTTCCTCTTCCCCGGCGTGGGCTACGGAGGTTCGTGCTTCCCCAAAGACGTCTCGGCGCTCTTCAAAACCTCGAAAGAGTACGCCTACGACTTCCAGAGTCTTGACTCAGTGATGCAGGTCAATGAGCGCCAGAAGAGCGTGATGGTCGATCAGATTGTCGAGCACTTTGGTACCACCGATCTGAGTGGTAAAACCTTCGCTGTGTGGGGGCTGGCCTTCAAGCCCAACACCGATGACATCCGCGAAGCGCCCGCTTTGGTCATCATCAAGCGCCTCACTGAGATGGGAGCCAAGGTGAAAGCCTACGATCCCGAGGCCATGGAGTCGGTCAAGAAGTACACCGACCTCGACCTGGAGTTTGCCCCTAACATGCATGCCACCCTGCCCGGTGCCGATGCCTTGCTAGTGGTTACGGAGTGGAATGAATTTCGCACCCCTGACCTCGATCGCATCAAATCTAGTCTGAAAGAAGCCACTATCTTTGATGGACGAAACGTTTATGACCTAGAGACCATGGAAAAAGAAGGCTTCACCTATTACTCCATCGGTCGTCGCAAGATTTCTACCCAAGAAAAAGTCTCTGCTAATGACTAAACCTAAAGTATTGATCACAGGAGGAGCTGGGTTTCTCGGCTCTCACCTGTGTGATCGGATGCTGGCCGAGGGGTATGAAGTGGTAGCCATGGACAACCTGATCACCGGCAACCTCACCAATATCGCCCACCTCTTTGGCAAAGAGGGCTTTACCTTTGTTAAGCACGATGTAACCAACTACACCTTCGTCGAAGGCAACCTGGTTTACATCCTGCACTTCGCCTCGCCTGCCAGTCCGATCGACTATCTAAAAATCCCTATTCAGACGCTCAAAGTGGGGGCGATGGGCACCCACAAAATCCTGGGCCTCGCCAAGGAAAAAGGGGCTCGTGTGCTCATCGCCTCTACCTCGGAGGTCTACGGCGATCCCCTCATTCACCCCCAAAAGGAAGAGTACTGGGGCAACGTCAACCCCGTAGGCTTTCGCGGTTGCTACGATGAAGCCAAGCGCTTCATGGAGTCCCTCACCATGGCCGACCATCGCTACCACGGCGTAGAAACCCGCATCGTGCGGATCTTCAATACCTATGGCCCGCGCATGCGCCTCGACGATGGGCGCGCGTTGCCCGCCTTCATGGGGCAGGCCCTGCGCGGCGAGGATATCACCGTCTTTGGCGATGGTAGTCAGACGCGTAGCTTCTGCTACGTCGATGACCTCATCGAGGGGATTTACCGCCTCTTGCTAAGTGATGAGGTGATGCCGATCAACGTGGGGAATCCCTCTGAAATCTCTATCCTGGATTTTGCCAAGGAGGTGATCGCACTGACTGGCTCTAAGAGTCAGATCATCTTCCAGGATCTGCCGCAGGACGACCCCAAGGTGCGGCAGCCTGACATTACCCGCGCTCAGGAGATTCTGGGCTGGGAGCCGCAGGTAACCCGTACCGAAGGGCTCAAACGTACTCTGGCTTACTTCCAGGAGCAGGTCGAAGAGGTGCCGCAGGTCTGATCTGACCGTAAATTGTCACATATTCCGATGTCTCTGGTTGATGACTGGTTGCAACCACCAGCTTAGCCCTAGACATCGGGTTTTCTGCGTCGTGGCAGGAGGAGAAATAATTCCCCGCCTTTTCACTTTGCCTTTTGCGGCAAAGCTTTCGATCTTACTGCCATTCTCCATTGTACTGTGGCAGCCATCAAGCTGATGGTATCGCCTAATGATAGGTGGTACATCTAACCTGATTGACCTTCGAGACGCCTTTGTCGAGGAGAACCGAGCAAGTTCCTAACATCAAAGAGGCTGGCTCTGTTGAGAAGAAACCAGCCGCTTTGATTTCTCTTACTGAGGATCGTCGTCACTCGGTGCAGGCATAGCCGCAATAGTCCGATCCACACTCTCCAGTAGTTACGATCATGCACCCATGTTCTGCGAGATAATCTCTAGCGCAGCCTGCGAATTGACGTGCAGATTTACTACAGACTGACGTACGATACGCCACATCGGGAACGGTCTTGATTTCCCCCTTCACTTGATTACCCACCAAAGTGAGGGTCATGATTTGGTTCCCATCGGTTTTAGTAGAGACATCCTGGAACATTGCCATTAGGTCTTCGATCTGCTTTTCGATGGGTTCCGGCTGAGCTTGAACTGCCATTTTGGACTGGGTGAGCGTGGCTTGAGGGATAGCAGGTGGTGCTTCGCCATCTGGCATCAACAGCCAGCTCAGCATCATGATTACAATGGTTTTTAGCATTGTTATTTTTTTTAATTAAAATACCCGTTTTCAAGGATACCATCTTTTTTTTCTTTTTTCAAAGTATGAAATGAAAAATATTATAAATTTTTTTCAGCTTGAAGATACAGATGAACCAACTCCTGGATGAAGGCATAAAACTCGACTTTCCGCCGCTGCTCTCGCACGTGGGCCAAGGGTTGTCCCGTAAGAGGTTCAATCGCGGCTAAGACGCAGCAGGAACCGTGCTTTTCATACACATAGCTCTCCTTGGCCACTTTGCCTGGTTCCATCTCCAAGCCTTCGACTTTATCTCCGATCAAAAAACAAGGTCGCTCATCAAAGCACACGACTGGATATTTGGGATCATAGGGCAAAAGATATGACCGTAGGATCAACGCCATGCGAGCCAAAAATGCAGCCGTTATCTCTCGGATACATCATTGTTGTTTTCGGTGAGGCTGAAGTTGGTTCTTTTTAACACCTTTCCTACCTCGGTGTGGGAAACTTCAAGGTCTAGCTCTACCAATCGATCCGACAACAGCCGCAGGCTCCAGCGTGAATATGTGCTCAACCTATGTGAGCTTCGGTGTGAGCCGCGCCTGGCTCGGGCTAAGAAAAAGGAGAAGATGAGCGAGGCTCAACCCTGCGCTCCAGAGGGGCCTCTAGGGGTAGGAAGCTTTTGCAAACCAACCCCCGAAAGTTTGCTAGTCAGACCTTTTCAAGCACGGTTTTGCATCGAGCTTTCGGCAGTAGCCTCCGCACTTGACCAAAAAAGCGATTGAATCTTCTGAATCTTCTGTTGATGGCCAGATCTCAACCATTGGGCGGGTGGTGGAGGGTGAGAAAAAAATTGAATGTATATTTGATTAAAGTTTAAAGACATCATCTTGCCGTCTTGTAATGCAGGGTTCCATGCCTTTTCCATGACTCAAACCCACCCAATGTAAAAATTATGGAACTCAACCAAATCCAACAGGAGTTTGGAGGAAACGATCCGACGACTGTCCTGCAAGTGTTGAGAGACTGGCTGAGCAATGGCCCGCCAGATCTCTACCAGAATTTTCGATCCATCGAGCGCAAGCAAAAAAGTCAAGCGCCAGAAGCAGCTCAGAAGGCTGTGATGGAGATATTTGCTCATATCGAGCAACTGCCTGCTCAGACCATTCAGTTTCTCAATCATATCCAGGCTGGGCAACAGTACGTGGATAATGAAGACTGGCCAGAAGCCGTCCAGGCTTTTGAGTCCGCTCTGGCCTTGCATCATCCCGATTTTCGGCTACGTCGTGATCAGGTGGCGCATCACCTCACCCGGTGTGAGGTGGCGCTGGAGATGACGCAAATCATCGAAACCGGCAATGGGCACTACCTCGCCAAGAATTGGGTGGCTGCGACCAAAGCCTTCCGCCAGGTGATGGGCCTCCATCAGGAGGGGCTGGGGGTCAATGCCCAGGAGTTGGCTGAGGTCATCTCGCGCTGCGAGCGTGGTCAGCGCTACTTGAACCAGGTCGAAGAAGCCCGTGAAATGGCTCGCCAGGGGAAGGTGGAGGCAAGTATCAGGGCTTATGGGGCAGCATTGAAAGAGTATCATCCCGACTTTCGACCTGTGGCGGAGATCGTGAGGGAGGAGATGAGGCAGCTCCAACAGCAGGAAGAAGTAAGCCAGCGTGAGCGGAAACCCAAGGCGATTCTTTGGTGGACAGGGGCCGTCGCTACCGTCGCGTTGGCGGGTATCATTGGTACCGGGGCCACCGAGACCGATGAGACCCGATCTGAAAAGGCAACGGATTCCACCTACCAAGCGCCTTTGCCGCCCTCGCCCCGAGCCAGTGATGCTGAGTTGTCGCTTCCGGCTCTGCCAAACGAGCCAGAAACACCCGCAGATCTTCCCTCCCCTGCGCCTGTATCTACCACAACTGGATCGCCTGATGATCCGCCGGCTGATTTTTTGAGCCAGGGCGAGCTAGCCTCTCAAGCCCGGCCCCCTTCAGCTCCTGCTGCGCCGAGCATTCCGCCCTTTATGTTGCAGATCAGCGGCGAACCTCGCGCCGGGGAGCCATTTCAGCTAAAGATCAACGGCTACGATGCTAGCTGCTCCTATCAACTCAGCATCGACCAAGGGAGCTTTTACCCTGTGCAAAATCGTACTGAGCTTACCCTGCCTGCCGGGACGCATCCAGTACAACTCGAGGCCAGAGATGTCTCAGGCAACAGCAGCACCTACCGCGCCGAGATCGAGGTCGAGGCGGCCAGCCCTCTGATCGTGGATGAGGCTACCCGATCGGACAGCTTTGACGATATCGCTTCTGTGCCTCAGAAAGTGGCCTCAGTAGAGCCTAAGGAGGTGGAGGCTGCGAAAGATGCACCTGATGCTGCTCCGGTAAAACAGGTATCTTCTGCGCCAAGAGCATTTGCTGAAGAAATGCCCTCATTTCCAGAAGGAGACCGTGCCATGGCTGCCTACCTCAGTGAGCGGGTATCTTACCCCGAAGTCGCCCGCGAAAACGAGGTGGAGGGGACTGTCTATGTGCAGATGGTCGTGCAGCCGGATGGGAAGTTGAGCAATGTCAAGGTAGCCCGAGGCATTGGGTTTGGCTGCGACGAGGTCGCCTTGCGTGTCGTGCGGGCCATGCCTCGCTGGAAACCTGGCAAACAGGACGGGCAGGCGGTTCCTGTCATCTTTACCATTCCGATTGCGTTTCGCATTCCCTGATCTCAAGGGCCAGTCTTATGGCCTGTTATAAGCTTCTAGCCACCTCGGAATGAAGTAATTAATCATTCGAAATTCGCATAAAACATTGACCAGAAGCACTCACCTATATGAACGGTCAGGGG